>NZ_RZSL01000842.1:0-2020 GCF_003997355.1 Mesorhizobium sp. M1E.F.Ca.ET.041.01.1.1
GCTACTGGCTGCATTTTCATCCCGAGGCCGAACCCACCTCGCCCTGGCAGCCGACCTCGGCGCCGGAGATCGAGGCGTTGGACTTGATGATGCCGCCGACGGCGGCCGCGGTGAGCAGGAAGTCGCGAATGCTCGGCTGGTCGGCCTCGGGATGAAAATGCAGCCAGTAGCGCAGCACCGCAGGCAGCGTGCCGGCAGCACCATTGGTCGGCGCGGTCACCACGCGTCCGCCGGCGGCGTTCTCCTCGTTGACCGCCATGGCATAGATCGACAGCCAGTCATTGGCGAGCAGGGGATTGGGCCGGTTCTGCTGCCACTGCTCCTGCAGCTTGTCGTGCAGCTGGCGCGCGCGGCGGCGCACCTTCAGCCCGCCCGGCATGATGCCGTCCTGCGACAGGCCGCGGTCGATGCAGCCCTTCATGGCGCTCCAGATCGCGTCGAGGCCGGCGTCTAGCTCCTCGCGCGGCATGTGCTTCTCCTCGTTGGCGCGCTTCATCTCGGCGATGGAAAGCCCGCTCTTGGCCGCCATCGCCAGCATCTCGACGGCGTTCTTGAACGGATAAGGCACTTTCTTGCCCTCGGTCGTCACGGAGCCCTTGGCCTTCATGCGCTGCAATTCTTCCTCGGAAACGACGAAGCCGCCGCCGATCGAATAATAGATGCGCTTCAACAGCAGCCGGTCGGATGCGTCATAGGCGTAGAAAGCCATGCCGTTGGCGTGGCCGGTCAGTGGCGTCTTGCGGTCGAGCACAAGATCCTTGGCCGGATCGAAGCGATAGGTCGGATGTCCAGGCGGCGAAATCCGCTTCTCCGCGCCGATGCGGGCGACGATGCCGTCCGCTTCGTCCGGATCGACCGTCTGCGGCGTCTCGCCGGCCAGGCCGAGGATGACGGCGCGGTCCGAGCCATGGCCGATGCCGGTATAGGCAAGAGAGCCATGCAGGCTGGCGCCGATCCGGTCGACCTTGACGCCGGCCGGCCGCGGCCAGTCGTCGGCGAGGATTTCGTCGAGGAAGCGGCGCGCGGCCGTCATCGGCCCCATCGTATGCGAGCTCGATGGGCCGATGCCGATCTTGAACAGGTCGAAAACCGAAAGGAACACGCGCCATTATCTCCTGAGGGACGCTCAAGGCTTACATATAGGAATTCCCGTCATGTTTCCGCTGTTTTGCGTGTCGCGGCGCAGCATGTGCCGACCTTGTTTGCTCCGGCAGCGACATAGGTTGCTAGACCGTGATGCCGTGATTAATCTGCGCAATGCGCCACGCCGGCGGCGTCAATGTCTCGTTTGTCACTTGCCGGGGAGGAAGCCATGCTTGCGTTGGATGCCAGACCGGAACCGGTGGGCATCGTGCCCGTCCAGACAGCCATTATCGTGGTCGACATGCAGAACGCCTTCGCTTCGGCAGGCGGCATGTTCGACTTGGCAGGATTCGACATATCTGGTGCAGCGCCAGCCGTTGAAGCCACCAAGCGCCTCCTTGCTGCAGCTCGGCGCGCCGGCCTGGCGGTGATCTATCTGCAGATGTCCTACAAGCCCGATCTCAGCGATGCGGGCGGCCCCTCCTCACCGAACTATCACAAGGAACTTGGGATGGTCCTGATGCGCGGGCGACCCGAACTTCGCGGCAAGCTGCTGATCGACAACAGCTGGGATTGGCAGATCGTCGACGCGCTGAAACCCGAGCAAGGCGACCATGTCGTCCGCAAATCCCGCTACAGCGGATTTTGCAACACCGGACTGGAAGCATATTTGCGAGCCCGCAATATTCGCCATCTGCTGTTCACCGGGGTTGCGACCAATGTCTGCGTCGATGCAACTGCGCGTGATGCCTACTTGCTGGAATTCTGGCCGATCCTGGTCGAGGACGCGATGAACCATTCCGGCCGGGACTTCAACCGCCAGTCGACGCTGTGGAATTTCGAAAACGCGTTCGGATGGATTACCAGAACCGACACGGTCGTCGACGCCTTGCGAATGGCAGCTGCGGCGCCCTTGCCGGCATAAGCGGACCAGCGA
>NZ_RZSL01000843.1:0-2013 GCF_003997355.1 Mesorhizobium sp. M1E.F.Ca.ET.041.01.1.1
TTACTTCACGGGGCAGGGACTGGGCGTCAATGGCGGGAGCGTGATGCCATGATCCGCAACCCGATCCCGTGGCCGAACGGCACCAAATGCGCGGCTTGTATCACCTTCGACATGGATGCGGACAGCCTCGTGCATATCGCGCATCCCCGGGACGGCCATTCGCGCCTGTCGGCCATTTCGATGCTGCAATACGGCCCCAAGGTCGCGGTGCCGCGCATCGTCGAGAGCTACAGGCAGCTCGGCATCAGGCAGACCTTCTTCGTGCCGGCCTGGTGCATAGAGCAATATCCCGATGCCATCGAGACGCTGCTCGAGGGCGGCCATGAGCTCGCCCATCACGGCTTCCTGCACGAGCATCCGCGCGAGCTTTCCGACGAAGAGGAAGCGCATTGGCTCGATCGCGGCATCGAGGTCATCGTCAGGGCGAGCGGCAAGCGGCCGCGCGGCTGGCGTGCGCCGCTCTATAATTTCTCGCATCGATCGGCCGACCTGCTGGCATCGCGCGGCTTTGCCTACGACGCCTCGCTGATGGGCGACGACATTCCCTACCTCATCGATTGCGAAGCCGGCCGACTGGTCGAACTGCCCTCGCATTGGGGGCTCGATGATTGGCCGCAATTCGTCCAGTCGATGGACCTCGACTACATGATGCCGATCCGCGCGCCGGAGCAGGGTTTCGCTATCTTCGCGCAGGAGTTCGAGGCCGCCTACCGCAACGGCGCCCTGTGGGTTCCGGTCGTGCATCCCTTTGCCACCGGGCGGCTCGCGCGCTGGGAGGTGGTTCATCGCTTCCTGGAAGGCGTGCTGGAGCGCGGCGACGTCTGGTTTGCGCCGATGGAGGAGATCGCCGCCCACGTCAGCAAGGTCGTGGCCGACGGCTCATGGAAGCCGCGCATCGACCGGCTGCCCTACTACAAGGAACCGGTGAGGGTTCGATGAGCAAGGCGCCCTAGGCAAAGCCCGCCGAAAGCGGAGCGTCACTCCGTACGGGTGCTGTTTTGAATAACAAGGCACTGAATGGGAGAAATGACATGCTGAACAGGATATTTGGCCTCGCGGCCGTTGGATTGGCGCTTGGCATGGCTTTGCCGGCAGAGGCGGGAACGCTCAAACTCGCGCACTCGACTTGGGTCGGTTACGGGCCGTTCTACGTCGCCCGCGACAAGGGCTTCTTCAAGGATGAGGGGGTCGATGTCGACTTGACCATCATGGAGGACACGCCCGCCAAGATGGGCGCCCTACAGGCCGGCCAGATCGATCTCGTCGCCTCGACGGTCGACGAGTTTCCCATCTACATGCCGCCGGGAAAGACGCTGCGCTACATCCTGGCGGTCGACAATTCCAAGGGCGGAGACGGCGTCGTCGCGCGCAAGGACATCAAGTCCATAGCCGACCTCAAGGGCAAGAAAGTCGCCTTCGAAACGGGTTCGGTTTCCCAGTTCTTCTTCGACGCGATGCTGAAGGAAGCCGGCATGTCGGAAGATGACGTCGAGGTCGTCAACATGACGGCCACCGACGCCGGCGTCGCGTTCGTCGCCGGGCAGGTCGACGCGGCGGTGACATGGGAGCCCGCGCTCAGCCAGGGCGCAAATTCGACCAACGGCCACCTGCTTTTGTCGAGCGCCGACAAGCTGGGACTGATCACGGACGTCGTCGCCGTCACGCCCGAAACCGCGGCCACGCGCCAGGCCGATATCAAGGCCTTTGTTCGCGCCTGGTACCGGGCGCTCGAATTCATCAAGACCAATCCGGACGAGGCGAACCAGATCATGGCCAGTGGCGTCGGCGGCTGGCTTGCCGATCCGGCGGTTTTCAAGCAGACGCTGGCTGGGATCGAGTATCTCGACAAGAACGCCAATACTGCGTTCTTCGGGTCCGCCGCCGCGCCCGGACAGATTTCAAAGACCCTCGGCTACGCGCTCGAAATCTGGTCGGAAAAGGGACGAATCCAGGCGAAGGTCAAGCCGGAAGATCTGATCGACTACGGCTTCATCGGAGGGTAGTCCGATGACC
>NZ_RZSL01000844.1:0-2008 GCF_003997355.1 Mesorhizobium sp. M1E.F.Ca.ET.041.01.1.1
ATCTACGCCAGCCGCTTTTCCAGGATGAGCGCGGGTATTCCTGAGCCGCCGCCGCAATCGGCAGTCCTGCCGGCGGGCCGGAACCCATGCGCCTCGTAGAAGGCGATCGCCGGGGAATTCGCCTCCTCCACTTCCAGGCGCAGTGTCCGCGCCTCCGGGAAGCTGGCCTCAACCTCGTCGAGCAGCGACCGGCCGATCCCTCGCCGCTGACAGTCCGGATGCACGTAGAGTTGGTTGAGGAGGACGATCTTCGGGTCCGTGGTGGCGGAAGCGAACGCAATGCCGCCGAGGCGCTTGCCGTCGTCGGCCACCAGGAATTCCGAATTGGGGCGCGTCAGCCGCGCCTTGAGCGAGGCGATCGAATGCCAGTCATCGGTGATCTCGGTGACGCGCCGGGCGCCATAGATGGCATCGTAGGTGGCATGCCAGGTCTCGACCAGCAGCGCACGGATGGCGGCGAGATCGCGTTCGCTCGCCGTCCGCACGAACATGCTAGCCCTCGATGCCGAGCTTGGCCTTGACCAGCTCGTTGACCGCCTGCGGATTCGCCTTGCCGCCGGTCGCCTTCATCACCTGGCCGACGAACCAGCCGGCCATGGTCGGCTTGGCGCGCGCCTGCTCGGCCTTGTCGGGGTTGGCGGCGATGACCTCGTCGACCGCCTTCTCGATGGCGCCGGTGTCGGTGACCTGCTTCATGCCGCGGCTCTCGACGAGCTGGCGCGGGTCGCCGCCCTCGTTCCAGACGATCTCGAACAGGTCCTTGGCGATCTTGCCGGAGATCGTGCCTTCCTTGATCAGGTCGATGACAGCGCCGAGCTGATCAGGTGAAACCGGAGCATTTTCAATATCTTTTCCGGCTTTGTTGACAGCACCCAGCAGGTCGTTGATGACCCAGTTGGCGGCCTGCTTGCCGTCACGCCCGGCCGCCACCTTCTCGAAATAGTCGGCGACCGGCTTTTCCGACACCAGCACCGAGGCGTCGTAGGCCGAGAGGCCCAGCGAGTCGATCAGCCGCGCCTTCTTGTCGTCGGGCAGTTCCGGCAGATGCTGCGCCAAGGCGTCGACATAGGCCTGGTCGAACTCCAGCGGCAAGAGGTCGGGGTCCGGGAAGTAGCGGTAGTCATGCGCCTCTTCCTTGGAGCGCATCGAGCGCGTCTCGCCCTTGTTGGGATCGAACAGGCGCGTCTCCTGCTCGATCGCGCCGCCGTCTTCAAGAATGGCGATCTGCCGGCGCGCTTCGGACTCGATCGCCTGGCCGATGAAACGGATCGAGTTGACGTTCTTGATCTCGCAGCGCGTGCCAAAGGCGCCGCCCGGACGGCGCACAGAGACGTTGACGTCGGCGCGCAGCGATCCTTCGTCCATGTTGCCGTCGCAGGTGCCGAGATAGCGCATGATGGTGCGCAGCTTGCTGACATAGGCCTTGGCCTCGTCTGCGGAACGCATGTCGGGCTTGGAGACGATCTCCATCAGCGCAACGCCAGAGCGGTTGAGGTCGACATAGGACATGGTCGGATGCTGGTCGTGCATCGACTTGCCGGCATCCTGCTCCAGATGCAGCCGCTCGATGCCGACCTCGATGTCCTCGAACTCGCCCTGCCGGTCCGGCCCGACGGAGACGATCACCTTGCCCTCGCCGACGATCGGCTGCTTGAACTGCGAAATCTGATAGCCCTGCGGCAGATCCGGATAGAAGTAGTTCTTCCGGTCGAAGACCGACTTGTGGTTGATCGCCGCCTTCAGGCCAAGTCCGGTGCGGATCGCCTGCTTGACGCATTCCTCGTTGATCACTGGCAGCATGCCGGGCATCGCCGCGTCGACCAGGCTGACATTGGCGTTGGGCGCGGCGCCGAAAGAGGTCGAGGCGCCGGAGAACAGCTTTGCCTCGGACGTCACTTGCGCATGCACTTCGAGCCCGATGATGATTTCCCAGTCGCCGGTGGCGCCGGAGATCAGGCGTTTCGGATCGGGCGTGCGGGTATCGATGATGCTCATTGTGGTCCAGATG
>NZ_RZSL01000845.1:0-2006 GCF_003997355.1 Mesorhizobium sp. M1E.F.Ca.ET.041.01.1.1
TCCCCCTCCAGGGGGGGAGATTACGCGTTCCGACGATTTCGCCAATCTCCAAGGGGCGCACCATTCATCCAGATCACCCCGTCGGAATGCGCGGGTCCTGCACCAGATAAAAGGTCCAGCGCGGCGTGTAGTCGGTGATCAGGAACTCGAAGGTCGCCGTCTTCAGCGGATCGACCTTGCCGTTTTTGAACAAGAGCCGGTCGTAGGGTTCGAACTGGCGGTCGAAATCGGCGAAGTTGCTCGAGACGATATTGTCGGGCGCCTTGTTGCGCTGGTCGAAGGACAGGCCGTCGCCGAATACGCTCGGCTGGTCGAGGATCTCCTGCAGTTCGAACTGGAATTCCACCCAGGGGAGCGCGCTGTTGTTGAGCACGTCGATGCGCATGTACATGACGCCATTGGCGACGTCGCCGGCCCTGCCGAAGGCCTCGATCGGCCGGGTGGCGCGGATGGTCAGCGTCACCGGCGTCGCCGAATTCAGCTCCTCGGTGATGATGAGCGGGTTCTCCTTGGTGCCGACGCCGGAGGCGCCGGTGATGCGGAAACCGCCAAGCTCGTCGGAAAAGGAGTAGGCGCCGGTCGCCCAGACTTTCTGCGGATCGGCTTGCGCCGGAGCGATCAGGAAGAGGAGCGGAAGAACCGCGCGGCAGAGCACGCCGGGCGTGAAGAGTAAGCGCTTCAATGAAAAGCCGGATGGCTCGGGAGTGCGCATGGGCCCAAGTATTGCCGATAAGCAAGCCGCCGAACAATTAAAAACGTGCCGGACAGGCCTGGCCTTGCCACC
This sequence comes from Mesorhizobium sp. M1E.F.Ca.ET.041.01.1.1, assembly GCF_003997355.1. Taxonomy (NCBI): domain Bacteria; kingdom Pseudomonadati; phylum Pseudomonadota; class Alphaproteobacteria; order Hyphomicrobiales; family Phyllobacteriaceae; genus Mesorhizobium; species Mesorhizobium sp. M1E.F.Ca.ET.041.01.1.1. Next base: position 785 of record NZ_RZSL01000845.1, read on the forward strand.
GAAGGGCTCTGGCCTATGCTTCGCAGTGGCCTATCCGTGGGCCGTTTCGCATGGAAAACCGCGACTTTTTGTCGAAATCGGCGTTGTCACGTCAGCGCCGGTTTCGCGTCGCGAATTGATGCGCTATGCAGCGCGTGAGCCAGCAGAATGCGAGAACATGGCGAGCCAGTGAGGGGCCGATGAGCGAAATCGAACGCGAGAGCATGGAATTCGACGTGGTGATCGTCGGCGCCGGTCCCGCCGGGCTTGCCGCCGCCATCCGTCTGAAGCAGCTCAGCCCCGACCTTTCCGTCGTCGTGCTCGAAAAGGGCGGCGAGGTCGGCGCCCACATCCTGTCAGGCGCGGTCGTCGACCCGATCGGCATCGACCGCCTGCTGCCGGGCTGGCGCGAGGAGGAGGGCCATCCGTTCAAGACCCCGGTGACCGACGATCATTTCCTGGTGCTTGGCCCCGCCGGTTCGTTCCGCCTGCCCAACTTCCTGATGCCGCCGCTGATGAACAATCACGGCAACTACATCGTCTCGCTCGGCAATGTCTGCCGCTGGCTCGCGACCAAGGCCGAGGCGCTCGGGGTCGAGATCTATCCGGGCTTTGCCGCGGCCAGCCTCGTCTACAATGAGGCCGGCGCCGTCACCGGCGTCATCACCGGCGACATGGGCGTCGAGAAGGATGGCACGCATGGCCCGGCCTACGCGCCGGGCATGGCGCTGATGGGCAAATATGTGCTGATCGGCGAGGGCGCGCGCGGCTCTCTCGCCAAGCAGCTCATCGCGAAATACCGGCTTGCCGACGGCCGCGAACCCGGCAAATACGGCATCGGCCTCAAGGAGCTGTGGCAGGTCAAGCCCGAGAACCACAAGCCGGGCCTGGTGCAGCACTCGTTCGGCTGGCCGCTCGACATGAAGACCGGCGGCGGCTCCTTCCTCTACCATCTGGAGGACAATCAGGTGGCGGTCGGTTTCGTCGTCCACCTGAACTACAAGAACCCCTGGCTCTCGCCCTTCGAGGAGTTCCAGCGCTTCAAGACGCATCCGGCGATCAAAGGCACCTTCGAGGGCGCCAAGCGGATCGGCTACGGCGCGCGCGCCATCACCGAGGGCGGCTGGCAGTCGGTGCCGAAGCTCTCCTTCCCGGGCGGCGTGCTGATGGGCTGCGCGGCCGGCTTCGTCAACGTGCCGCGCATCAAGGGTTCGCACAATGCGGTGCTGTCCGGCATGCTGGC
>NZ_RZSL01000846.1:0-2004 GCF_003997355.1 Mesorhizobium sp. M1E.F.Ca.ET.041.01.1.1
ACCGAGACGATGTCGCCGGTGTCGTGCCAGCCTTCGAGCGGCTGCAATTCGCCTGGACGGTCGGCGGTCATGTAGCCCATCATCATGTTCGGGCCGTCGAGCCACAGCCGGCCGGCATCGCCGATGCCCTCGACCGGCTCGAGCTTCATGCGGATCGCCGGCAGCAGACGCCCGACCGTGCCGTCGCGGTTGTGGATCGCGGTGTTCACCGCAACCACAGGCGCCGCCTCCGTCAGCCCGAAACCTTCGATGATCGATGCCTGGAAGCGGTCGCGATAGACGCGCCGTGTCTCGGGCTTCACCGCTTCGGCCCCGGCGACCACGAAACGCAGGCTGGAGAAGTCGCCGTCCTTGGCGGTGCGGGCATAGTTGGCGAGGAAGGTGTCGGTGCCGAACATGACGGTCGGCTTCACCTTGCGGGCGATTTCCGGAATGATCTTGTAGTGCAGCGGCGAGGGGTAGAGGAACAGTTTCACGCCCGTAACCAGCGGCAGGATCGTGCCGCCGGTGAGCCCGAAGGAGTGGAACACCGGCAGCACGTTGAGCAGGATGTCGGCCGGCGAGATCGTCACGCGCGCCTCGGCCTGCATGGCATTGGCCAGCAGACTTCGTTGCGAGAGAACCACCGCCTTGGGCGTGCCCTCCGAGCCCGAGGTGAACAGGATCACCGCCGCCTTGGCCGCTTGCTGCCGCTGCAGCGGGAAGCGCCAGAACAGCGCCGCGGCGACCTTGTCGAGCACCGTCACGCTCTCGCGCACGTCCTCCAGCCAGAGCATTTTGGCACCGCCTGCCTCGACGGCGGCGACGATGTCGTCGATGCCCGCCTTTTCGATGAAGGCGCGGGAGGAGACCACAGTGCGGATGACCGCGGTGCGGATCGCCGCCGTCACGCTCGCCGGACCGGCGGTGTAGTTGATCATCGCCGCGACACGGGCCGCCGAAATCAGCCCGACGAAGGACAGCACCACGCCATTGGCGTTGGGCAGAAGCAGCCCGACCGCTTCGCCGGGCGCCGTCACCGCCTCGAAGCGGCGGCCGAGCACGCGCGCGCCGATGAACATCTTGCGGTAGCTCAGCGCGCCCGAGATGACGTCCTCGATGATCGGGTGCGAGGTGCCGACTCTGGTTGCCGCATCGCGCATCGCCAGGAACAGACCGCGATCGAGATTGGAGCCATAGAGCCGCGCTTCGGCGAAACGGTCGAACAGCGCGTTGGTGTTGGAGGCCATATCAGGATTGCGCGCCACCAGCTCGGCGACCGTCATCGGCTCCAGCACGCTGAGCGACAGGCGCGGGAACCAGTGTCGCGGCGCCCTGTCGGCGGGCGTCAGCGACAGCGGCAGGTGGCGGGCTCCGGCGACGAAGATCGGCACGATGCGGGCGTCCGCCTGCATGGCGATGCGGGTGATGGCGCGAAACAGCCGGAACGACTTGACGTCGGGCTCGACATCGTCGGGCAGGTAGACGGCGAGCCGCCCCTTGCCTTTCAGCACGCGCACCAGCCGGCGGCTGACGAAGACATGCTCGGCGTTGAAGGCAATGGTGCGGCCAAGCTCGCGCCACGGCTCCAGCCAGGGCGAGCGGGCCGAGGCCTCGTCCAGGATGTGCAGCGTGTCGTCGGGTAAGAGCGACAGCATCAGCGCCGGTTCGATCCGCGACTGGTGCGAGACGACATAGATGACCGGCGTGCGCGCGTTGCGGGCAATGCGGATGCGCTCGTCGGCAATGCGGTAGGCGAGCTTGAACGGCACATAGAGCAGCGCCTGGGTGAGGCGCAGGTCGAGCCGGAACCTCTCGATCAGGCCGATCAGCAGCCAGGCAAAGACAAGGCCGGCAAGCAGCGCCAATGTCAGGATCATGCCGCTCTCCCAACGTCCTCCAGGGCGCGGCTCTTGGCGGCCGCTTCGAGCGCAGAGGGTAGCGGAAGTGGGGGCAAGGTCAATGAGGGGGTGGCGCGGCGTCCCCTTCTCCCCTTGTGGGAGAAAGTGGATCGGCGCGCAGCGC
>NZ_RZSL01000847.1:0-2003 GCF_003997355.1 Mesorhizobium sp. M1E.F.Ca.ET.041.01.1.1
ATTCTCGGCCGAACCATACGCTTGTGCCGGGCCTTCGCCGGAAAGTCCGTCGCTTTCCGCCCCACCGCCACCGACGGCGTCTTCGACGCCTGGTTCAGACATCAGAAAATAGAAACCATCGACCTCAATGCCCTCGCCCGATAGCATGCAAAACTGTTCGCGATGTCTTCGCACACCTGTTCGCGATGTCCCCGGTCCAAACAAAGGGAAGAAGGGGGAGCCTCAATACTTCTGCGGCACGTAAAGCTCGCGCGGCAGCACCTGGCGCTCGTAGTCCGGGTTGAAGACGCGCTCCGGCAGCGTGATCTCCTCGTGCGGCACATCTTCGTAAGGCAATTGCTGCAGCAGATGGTCGATGCAGTTCAGCCGCGCCCGCTTCTTGTCGTTGCCCTCGACGATGAACCAGGGCGCTTCCTTGATGTTGGTGCGGGCGAAGGTCTCCTCCTTGGCCTTGGTGTACTGCTCCCAGCGCACGCGCGACTGCAGGTCCATCGGCGACAGCTTCCACTGCTTCATCGGATCGTGGATGCGCATCAGGAAGCGCATCTGCTGCTCCTCGTCGGTGATGGAGAACCAGTACTTCACCAGCGTGATGCCCGAGCGCACCAGCATGCGCTCAAATTCCGGCACGTCGTGGAAGAATTCTTCCACCTGCTCGGGGTTGGCAAAGCCCATCACGCGCTCGACGCCGGAGCGGTTGTACCAGGAGCGGTCGAGCAGCACGATCTCGCCGCCGGCCGGCAGATGCGGCACATAACGCTGGAAATACCATTGCGACTTTTCGCGCTCGGTCGGTGCCGGCAGCGCCACGACGCGACAGATGCGCGGGTTGAGGCGCTGGGTGATGCGCTTGATGACGCCGCCCTTGCCGGCGGAGTCGCGGCCTTCGAAGATCACCACCAGCTTCTTCTTGTGGTAGGCGACCCAGGACTGCAGCTTGATCAGCTCGGACTGCAGCCGCAGCAGCTCGCGGAAGTAGGTCAGGCGCTCGATAGAAGGCGGATGCGCATTCTTGTAGATCCTGGCGATCTCCAGCGACAGCGCCGGCTCGGAAATCTCCAGCTCATAATCCTCGTCGAGCGTGTCGGCGAGTTCGGCTTCCAGCCAATCCTTGGCCCCGGAATTCGGTTTGAGTTCGTTCATCACGCTGCTCCTGCCTGTCAGCCATCTTAGCCTCGGATGCGTTTCAGCCTGGGCCAGAAACGCCACTCCCTAAGCCGACTGAGATACAGACGCGCAATGACGGTTTTATTGCAAGCGCCGTCCCGGCCGGGTGCTGGTCTAGCCGATATGTGATCGGCCCGTACCGACAGCGGGGCGACAAGCCGCCGGAATTGTCCTACAAATACCATCGCGCTTTTTCCGGCGCCCGCCACGCGCGCCTCTTCAAAACAAAATCGCGAGGATCCGACATGGAATACCGCACCCTTGGCCGTTCCGGCCTGAAGGTTTCGACATTGACCCTTGGCACGATGACCTTCGGCGGCACGGGTCCGTTCGCCGCCGTCGGCAAATCCGACCTTTCGGAAGCCAGGCGCATCATCGATACCTGCCTCGATGCCGGCATCAATCTCATCGACACCGCCAACGTCTATTCGAATGGCTTGTCGGAGGAGATCGTCGGCGAGGCGCTCGGCGGGAAGCGCAAGAACGATGTGCTGATCGCCTCCAAGGCGCGCATGCGGATCGGCAACGGCCCCAACGACGAAGGCCTGTCGCGCCATCATCTGATCCGCGAATGCGAGAGGAGCCTGAAGCGGCTCAAGACCGACGTCATCGACATCTATTTCCTGCACGAATGGGATGGCGTCACGCCGCTGGAGGAGACGATCGCCGCGCTCGACACCTTGGTCGGCCAGGGCAAGGTCCGCTATGTCGGCTGTTCCAACTATTCGGGCTGGCAGGTGATGAAGGCGCTTGCCGTCAGCGACAGCCATCATCAGCCGCGTTTCGTCACTCAGCAGATCCACTACACGCTTGAAGCACGCGAGGCCGAATACGAG
>NZ_RZSL01000848.1:0-2000 GCF_003997355.1 Mesorhizobium sp. M1E.F.Ca.ET.041.01.1.1
TGCAGATCCGGTACGCTTCTATCCCTTCTTCTGGGGCCATGCCGACGAACGCGGCGAAGGCGCAGGTCTCGGCTACAATCTCAACCTGCCGCTGCCGCGCAAATCCGGCGACGCGGCATTTCTCGAAGCGCTGGCGACAGCTTTCCGGCGCATCCGCGCCTTCGCGCCGGAAGCGCTGGTGGTGGCGCTCGGTCTCGACGCATTCGAGGGCGATCCGTTCGGCGGCCTGTCGGTGACGACGCCCGGCTTCTCGCGCATCGGCGAGGCGATTGCCGGGCTCGGCCTGCCGACAGTGATCGTCCAAGAGGGCGGCTATCTCTGCGAAGCGCTCGGCGACAACCTCACTGCGTTCCTGACCGGCTTCGGCGGCAAGAAGGGTTAGCTCAAGAGCGTTGCTGCCTCAGCATCGCGATCACACGGTGCACGCTTTCCAGCGTCTCATCGATCTCCGTCGCCGTGTTGTAATGCGCAATGCCGATGCGCACGACGCCCTGTTCCGGCGGAATGCCGAGCTGGTGGACGATCTCCCACGCATAATTGTGGCCGGACCACAGGAAGATGCTTTCGGCGTTCATCTGCCGCACGATCGTCTCCGGCGCGATGCCTTCGACCGTGAAGGAGACCGTCGGCACGCGTTCGGCGAAACGCTCCGGGTCGGTGATGCCGCGAATGGCCAAACCGTCGATCTCCGACAGTCCCTCGATCAGCTGCCGGGCCAGCGCATTTTCATAGGCGATCGACACTTCGAAGGCCTTGGCGATCCGTTGCCGCCGCGAGCCGCCCTCCCCAGCGGCAGCACCCAGATCGGCGAAATAATCGACGGCAGCGGTGAGGCCTGCCATCAGCTCGATCTGCGGCGTGCCGAGCTCGAACCGCTCCGGCAGGCCGTTCGACGAGCAGCGGCATTTGTACGGCTTGAGCGCGTCGATGACGTCGCGGCGGCCCCACAATATGCCCATATGCGGCCCGAAGAACTTGTAGGCCGAACAGATCAGGAAATCGCAGCCGAGCTCCTGCACATCGATCAGCCCGTGCGGCGCGAACTGCACGGCATCGACATAGACCAGCGCGCCGGCCGTTTTGGCAATCGCCGTCAGCGCCTTCACCCGGTTGATAGAGCCGGTGAGGTTCGAGGCATAATTCAGCGCCACGAGCCGCGTCTTTTCCGATAGCAGCGCCTGCAGCGCCGCCTCCTCGATCTGCCAGCTCTTCTCGTCGAAAGGCAGGAAGCGCACGACCAAACCGAGATCCTCGGCAAGCTGCAGCCAGGGCGAGACATTGCCCTCATGGTCCATGCGGGTGAGGATGATCTCGTCGCCGGGCTTCATCGTCCGGCCGAGCGTGCGCGACATATGGTAGGTCAGCGTCGTCATGTTGGCGCCGATGATGATCTCCTCGACGCTTGCCGCACCGAGGAAATCGGCCATCGCCGCATGCACATCGTCGACCACGGCCTGCGCCGCAATCGTCGTCTCGAAGAAGCCGCCGAGATTGGCGTTGGTCGTCAGCAGGCAGCGCGACACCGCGTCGGCCACCGCCTGCGGCACCTGCGTGCCGGCGGGATTGTCGAGATAGATGCGGCGGCGGCCTTTGTCGGTCAGCGAAAGCGCCGGAAATTTCCCGCGCACGGCCTCGATCGGAAAGCCTGCCATCGTCTCCATCCCTTTTTCTTTTCTCGTTGATTTCCCGATCACGGGCACGGATTGCCGACGCGCTGGTGGATGACGTCGACTGCCTTCTGCATCTCCGCCGTCCACCTGACCTCGACCGAGGACAGCGCCGTGTCGAGTTGCGCGACGCTGGTGGCGCCGACGATGTTCGCGGTCACGAAGGGCCGGCTCGACACATAGGCGTTGGCAAAGAGCGCCGGCTCCATGCCGAAGGAGCGCGCCAGGTCATTGTATTCGAGCAGCACTTCCGCCGCATTCGGCGTCTCGTAGCGCTGGCCGCGATTGAAGAGTTGCGAGCGCGAGCCTTGCGGCCGCGCCCCATGATCGTAT
>NZ_RZSL01000849.1:0-1999 GCF_003997355.1 Mesorhizobium sp. M1E.F.Ca.ET.041.01.1.1
CCGCCGTCACCGGCCTGCCGGCCTTCTTCGAGAACGACATGGCCGCCGCCGCCATGGGCGAGCGCCTTTACGGCCTCGGCGCGAAGCATGCCGAATATTATTATCTCTACTTCGGCGTCGGGCTCGGCGGCACCATGCTGCATGACGGCAGCGCGTTGCGCGGCGCCTGGGGCAATGCCGGCGAGATCGGCCATATCCCGGTCGTCCCGGGCGGCGAGTTCTGTCCCTGCGGCAATCGCGGCTGCCTCGAACGCTACATCTCGCTGGAAGCACGAGGCCGGTGGAGCGGCGATGATGCCGAGTGGGTGGCCGAGGTCGCGCCGATCTTCCGCAACGCGATCGCCATCATCGAGAACCTCTTCGACCCCGAAACGATCGTCCTCGGCGGACTGGCTTCCCCTGCCCTGCTCGAACGGCTGGCGGCGTCAGCGGAACCGCTGCACAACTCGGTCTCTGCCCGCAAGGATCGCATGACGTCGCGCATCCTGGTCGCTCGGGGCGGCCAGCACGCGGTGCTGCGTGGCGCGGCGGCGCTTGCCGTTTCCGGCGTGCTTTCGCCGCGCTTCGGCCAGATCTTCACCGCCAAGCGGCAGCGCGAGGACGACCCTCTGAAAGGCGGAGACATCGCGGCATGAGTGAGCCCCTGCTGGTCCTCGACAACGTCGCCAAGAACTACGGCGCCATCCAGGCGCTGCGAGGCATCAGCTTTTCGATCGGACGCGGCGAGGTCGTGGCGCTGCTCGGCGACAACGGCGCCGGCAAGTCGACGCTGGTCAAGATCATCGCCGGCGGGCTCGAGCCGACTTCCGGCCGCATGCTGTTCGAAGGCAAGGAGTTCCTTGCCAAATCCCCCGCCGAGGCCAAGGCCGCCGGCATCGAGACGGTCTACCAGGATCTCTCGCTCTGCACCAACGTCGACGTGGTGGCCAACTTCTTCATGGGCCGCGAGATCACGCGCAAGGTGCTTGGCGTTCCGGTACTCGACGAGCGCGCCATGGAAGCGGTGGTGGCGAAGGCATTGGCCAATGCCGGCACGCGCATTCCCTCGCTGCGCACCAAGGTCGAGCATCTCTCGGGCGGCCAGCGGCAGGCGATCGAGCTCAACCGCTTCGTCCATTGGGGCGGCAAGCTGGTGCTGCTCGACGAGCCCTTCGCCGCGCTCGGCGTCGAGCAGACGCGCCGCGGCCTCGACATGATCCGCCAGGTGGCAAGCCAGGGCATCGGTGTCGTCATCATCACCCACATCATGCAGCAGGCCTTCCAGGTCGCCGACCGGATCGTGGTGATCCGCCAAGGCGTCGTGGCAGGCGACGTTGCGCGCAACAAGACAAGTCCCGATGCGGTGATCAACATGATCACCGGAGAGACGCTCGCCGGTGCCGGACCGGCGGGCTGAGGGACAAATGAGGGGTCCGGCGAGAAGAGGAGCGAACGACATGAAGCGAGTGCTACTTTCTGTCTTCGGTATCCTGGCTCTGGCCGTTGCCACGCTCACGCCGGCATTCGCCCAGTCCAAGGGTACCGTCTACTACCTGGTGCCGACACTGCTCGACGAATTCCAAACCGGCTCGGTGACCGCGCTGGAACTGTTCCTGAAGCAGGTCGGCTATGACTTCAAATCGCTGAACGCCGATAACAAGACCGACGCCCAGCAATCGCAGATGAACGACGTCATCGCACTGAAGCCTGCGGCGATCGTTCTTGCGGCGGTCGATTTCAACGCGCTGAAGCCGTCCGTCGAAGCGGCCCGCGCCGCCGGCATTCCGGTGGTCGAATTCGACCGCCAGATCACCGCCACTCCGTCCGACTTCACCTCGGTGGCGGGAACAGTCGAGATCGGCCACATCGCGGCCGACCAGGCCGAAGCGCTGCTGAAGGCCAAGAACGGCTCGGTGAAGGGCAAGGTTCTGCAGGTGCTCGGCGATCCCGGCGATCCCTACACCCTCGACATCCAGAAGGGCTTCGAGGAGAAGATGAAGGCGTTTCCGGACGTCAAGAT
>NZ_RZSL01000084.1:0-16533 GCF_003997355.1 Mesorhizobium sp. M1E.F.Ca.ET.041.01.1.1
TGGATGCCCTTCTTGATAAGGTAGGCCGGCGGCTGCATGTTGACCACCTCGGCGCCGCCCGGATAACCGACCGGACCGGCGCCGCGCATGAACAGGATGGTGTGCTCGTCGATGCCCTGCGCCGGATCGTCGATGCGGGCGTGGTAATCCTCCGGGCCGTCGAAGACCATGGCGTTGCCTTCGAAGGCCTCGGGGTCGTTCGGGTTGGAGAGATAACGCTCGCGGAATTCCGGCGAGATGCCGCTGGTTTTCATGATCGCGGAATCGAACAGATTGCCCTTGAGATTGATGAAGCCGGCATTGGCCTTGAGCGGCTTGGCGGCGCTGCTGATCACATCCGGGTTCTCGTTGGCGGCATCCCTGCAATTGTCGCCCATGGTCTTGCCGTTGACGGTGATCGCATCGGGGTGCGGCAGCAGGCCGCCCTTCATCAGCTCGGCCACCACCGCCGGCACGCCGCCGGCATGGTGATAGTCCTCGCCGAGATATTCGCCCGTCGGCTGCAGGTTGACCAGGAGCGGAATGTTGAGGCCGACATTCTGCCAGTCGTCATTGTCGAGCGGCACGCCGAGATGACGGGCAATGGCGTTGAGGTGGATCGGCGCGTTGGTCGAGCCGCCGATGGCCGAGTTGACGACGATGGCGTTTTCGAAGGCCTTGCGGGTCATGATGTCGGACGGCTTCAGGTCCTCATGCACCATCTCGACAATGCGCCTGCCCGTCTCGTAGCCCATCTGGCCGCGCTCGCGATAGGGCGCGGGGATGGCGGCCGAGCCCGGCAGCTGCATGCCGAGCGCCTCGGCCAGCGAGTTCATCGTGGTGGCGGTGCCCATGGTGTTGCAATAGCCGGTCGACGGCGCCGAGGAGGCGACGATGTCCATGAACTCGTCATAGTTGATCTCGCCCGCCGACAGCCGTTGGCGCGATTCCCAGACGATGGTGCCGGAACCCGTTCGCTTGCCCTTGTGCCAGCCGTTGAGCATCGGACCGACCGAAAACGCGATCGCCGGAATGTTGACGGTGGCCGCCGCCATCAGCAGCGCGGGCGTGGTCTTGTCGCAGCCGATGGTGAGCACGACGCCATCTATCGGATAGCCGTAAAGCACCTCGACCAGGCTGAGATAGGCGAGGTTGCGGTCGAGCGCCGCGGTCGGGCGCTTGCCGGTCTCCTGAATCGGGTGGCACGGGAACTCGAAGGGGATGCCGCCCATCGACACGATGCCTTCGCGCACGCGCTTGGCGAGTTCGAGATGGTGCCGGTTGCAGGGCGAGAGGTCGGAACCCGTCTGGGCGATGCCGATCAGCGGCTTGCCCGACATCAGCTCGGCGCGCGTCAGTCCGTAATTGAGGTAGCGCTCGAGATAGAGCGCCGTCATGCCCGGGTTGTCGGGGTTGTCGAACCACTCCTGCGAGCGAAATTTCTTCTTCTTGGTGGGGGCGCCTGCCATCGTGGTCTCCGTATTTGTATGACAAATCGATATGACAATGCGCTGACGCAGGCAAGAGGCACGAGCGTCGCGACCCCGCACTTTGGTGCGATAGACTTGTTCCGGGCTGCGCGCTACGACCAATCGGCATCGGCAAATCCGGGAGGTTTTGATGGCTCTGGTGATCGAAGGCGAGGAGCGGATCGCCGCACCCGTCGAGAAAGTGTGGAAAGCCCTCAACGACCCGGACATCCTGAAAGAGGCGATCCCCGGCTGCCAGAGCCTTGAGAAGAAGTCGGACACCGAAATGGCCGCGACCGTGGTGCTGAAGATCGGGCCGATCAAGGCGACCTTCAACGGCGAGGTGACGTTGAAGAACCTCAAGCCGCCGCATTCCTACACCATCCAGGGCGAAGGCAAGGGCGGCATCGCCGGTTTCGCCAAGGGCGGCGCCGATGTCACGCTGACCGCCGACGGCGAGGACACGACGGTGCTGAAATACGCCGCCAAGGCCGATGTCGGCGGCAAGATCGCCCAGCTCGGCAGCCGGCTGATCGAATCGACCTCGAAGAAGCTGGCCGGGCAGTTTTTTTCGACGTTCGGTGAGAAAGTGGGGGCGGCTTAGCTTGGGCCTAGAACAATTCCAGGAAAGGCGGTTCGGCTTTCTCCGTGAAACGGTGAACCGCCCCAGCCTGAACAACGCCCGGCTTCTCGAGCGCCGGCGCCGCCCCTCATCCGCCTGCCGGCACCTTCTCCCCGTATAGTAACGGGGAGAAGGGTACTGGCCGCAACCTTGCCGCCTGCTCTGCCACGCTGGTGATTTGCGAAACCCTCGGCGCAGGCTTCTTTCTCCCGTCACTATACGGGGAGAAATGCCCGGTCCACCCTCCGCAGCTGCAGCGCAGCTGCTGCGGAGGACGGGCAGGGCAATGAGGGGCAGCGCCGACCAAGCAGAACTACTCGAACACGATGCTGGGCACCGCGGCTTCGGCCGCGCCGCGTTCCTCTTGGACCCTCTCCCAGACCTTTTTAGCGATGTCGCGATAGATCTTCGCCTCGGCCCCGTCAGGCTTCGATGCTACGACCGGGGCGCCGGCGTCCGAGCTTTCGCGGATGCCCATTTCGAGCGGCACTTCGCCGAGGAAGGTGACGCCGAGACGTTCTGCCTCGCGGCGCGCGCCGCCGTGACCGAAAATGTCGTAGCGCTTGCCGGTGTCGGGCGCGAGGAAATAGCTCATGTTCTCGACGATGCCGAGCAGCGGCACCTCGACCTTCTTGAACATGTTGAGGCCCTTGCGCGCATCGATCAGGGCGAGATCCTGCGGCGTCGAGACGATGACGGCGCCGGCGAGCGGCACCTGCTGGGCCATGGTGAGCTGGGCATCGCCGGTGCCGGGCGGCATGTCGACGACCAGCACGTCGAGCGGTCCCCACTCGACCTCGCGCAGCATCTGGGTCAACGCCGACATCACCATCGGGCCGCGCCAGATCATCGGCGTCTCCTCGTCGACGAGGAAGCCCATCGACATGACCTTGAGGCCGTAATTCTGCATCGGCCTCAGGACCTTGCCGTCGACGGTCTGCGGCCGGCCATGGATGTTGAGCAGCCTCGGCATGGACGGGCCGTAGATATCGGCATCGAGCACGCCGACCTTCAATCCGTTGGCGGCAAGGCCGAGCGCAAGGTTGACGGCGGTGGTCGACTTGCCGACGCCGCCCTTGCCCGAGGCCACTGCGATGATCGCATCGATGCCGGGGACGCCGCGCTTGCCGTGGCTGTGCGCAGCAGGCGCCTGCGGGGTGGGACGCTGCGGCGCGGCCTGAGGCGCGGGACGCGGCGGCGCGGCCTGCGGAGCCGGGCGCGGCGGAACCGGCGCCTCCATGCCGCCGCCCTTCTTCTCCGCGGTCAACGCGACGACGGCGCTGGCGACACCGGGAATGGCCTTGACCGCATGCTCGGCCGCGGCACGCAACGGCTCCAGTTCCTGCGCGCGGGCGGCCGGAACGGTGATCGAGAAGAACACCTTGGAATCGGCGATGAAAATTTCGGAGACCAGGCCGAGGTCGACGATATTGCCGGTGAAGTCCGGTCCATTGACCGTCTTCAGGCGCTCGATGACGGTTTCCTTGCTGACGGGCATGAGCTTTTTTCCCAAGCGTTTGCCGGTTCAGATAATGCAGTTCCCGGAGAGAACCAAGGTCCGGAACGGCATGTGCGGCGACATGCCTTCAAAAACTTGCACGCGCCTGTCGGGTTTTGCAGGCGTCTTTCGTCTTCCAGAAAGACGCACCCGATTGCACAGGCTGCGGTCGCCGGAAGACAGCGCAACGCTATCTTTCTGGTTTCCGGCACGGCAGCCAACAGAGAAAGGAGACAGTCATGCTCGAAAACAGCAATGCGACAGCCAATCTCGCGGTGAAAGACCTGGAGAAGGCCAAGGCCTTCTACGCGGGAACGCTGGGCCTCAGCCAGGTCGACGATATGGAGGGCGAACTGATCGTCTACAAAAGCGGCGACACGCTCATCAACGTCTATCATTCGCAATTCGCCGGGACCAACAAGGCGACGGCGGTAACCTGGGCGGTCGGCGACCAGATCGAGCCGATGGTCAAGTCGCTGCGGTCGAAGGGCGTCGCCTTCGAGCACTACGACATGCCCGGCCTATCGCTCGAAGGCGATATTCATGTCGGCCACGACATGAAAGTCGCCTGGTTCAAGGATCCCGACGGGAATATCTTAAATCTCGTGGGCAAATAGCTTCGCCCCCGAACGCAGGCAGGCTGCATCATGCGGCCAGTCGCGTGGCGAGGTAGGTCAAGGCCGAAATCGCCGCCGTGGCCGGCAGGGTGATGACCCATGCGACGACTATGTTGCCGGCCAGGCCCCAGCGCACGGCCGAAACCCGTCGGGCGGCACCGACGCCGATGATGGCGCCGGTGATGGTGTGCGTCGTCGACACGGGGACACCGAGCCAGGTGGCGGCAAAAAGCGTTATGGCGCCGCCGGTCTCGGCGCAGAAACCTTGCATCGGGTTCAGCCGGGTGATCTTCGATCCCATGGTGTGCACGATGCGCCAGCCGCCGAACAGCGTGCCGAGCGCCAGCGCCGACTGGCAGGTGATGACCACCCAGAGCGGCACGTAGAAGCTTTGGCCGAGCATGCCTTGCGAATAGAGCAGCACGGCGATGATGCCCATGGTCTTCTGCGCATCGTTGCCGCCGTGCCCCAGCGAATAGAGCGAGGCCGAGAAGAACTGCAGGACGCGGAAGGCGTTGTCGACGGCGAACGGTGTCTGCCGTACGAAAAGCCAGGAGACGATGAGAACGAGGACAAGCGCCAGCACGAATCCGGTCGCCGGCGAGAGCACGATGGCCGCGACCGTCTTGCCGAGCCCGGACCAGACGATGGCGCCCATGCCGGCCTTGGCGACGCCGGCGCCGACCAGCCCGCCGATCAGCGCATGCGAGCTGCTCGATGGAATGCCGGCTATCCAGGTGACGATGTTCCAGACGATCGCGCCGACCAGCGCGGCGAAGATCACCGCCGGCGTCACGATCTCGGCGTCGACGATGCCTTTCCCTACAGTCTCAGCGACATGCAGGCCGAAGAACAGGAAGGCGATGAAATTGAAGAACGCCGCCCAGAACACCGCATAATGCGGCCTGAGCACACGGGTGGAGACGATGGTCGCGATCGAGTTGGCGGCATCGTGCAGGCCGTTGAGGAAATCGAAGAACAGCGCGACGGCAACGAGGCCGACCAGCAGAGGAAAGGCGATGCCGGCGTCCATCGCCTATACGTTCTCGATCACGATGCCGCTGATTTCATTGGCGACGTCCTCGAAACGGTCGACCACCTTTTCCAGCTCACCATAGATTTCGCTGCCGATGAGATAGGCCATGGGATCGCTGCGGCCATGCCGCTTGAAGAGGTCCTTCAGACCCTGTTCGTGCAGATCGTCGGCCCGCCCTTCGACGCGCATGACCTCCTCGGCGATGGCGTTCAGCCGTGCCGCATTTGCCCCGACCTTGCCTAGCAGCGGTATCGCCTCGGCGACCAGCCGGGCGGCCTGGACGATAACCCCGCCCATCTCCCGCATCAGGGGGTCGAACTCCTTCATCTCGAACAATTTCACCGTCTTGACGGTCTTGTGCATCATGTCGATGGCGTCATCCATGGACTGGATCAGGTCCTTGATGTCGCCGCGGTCGAACGGGGTGATGAACGAGCGCCTGACGGCAAGCAGCACCTCCGCGGTGATGCCGTCCGCTTCGTCCTCGAGATCGATGATCTTCTGGCACCAACGATCGGTGTCCTTGCCCTGGAGAAGCTGCTCGAGCGCCTCGGCGCCGCCGACCACCGTGCGCGAATGCCGTTCGAACAACTCGAAAAAGCGATCCTCACGCGGCAACAGCTTGCGAAACCAACCCAGCATGTCGTCCTCCCTGCTTCCGCCTATCCCACATAACGCCTTGCACGGCGCGGGAAAACAGATAGCCGGCTCAAAAATGTGGACGATGCGGTCTTCACGCGCTTCTTGCGAAGCACGGCAATTTCCCCGACTCTAAGCAGAACGCCCGAGACCGGATGACATGATCGACAAGCTGGAATTCTTCATCGCTTTAGCCAAGGAAGAGCATTTCGGCCGGGCGGCGGAGGTGTGCGGCGTCACCCAGCCGACGCTTTCGGCCGGCATCAAGCAGCTCGAGGAGCAGTTGGGCGTCATGCTGGTGCTGCGCGGCTCGCGCTTCCAGGGGCTGACGCCGGAGGGCAAGCAGGTGCTGGTTTGGGCGCGGCGCATCGTCGGCGACTCGAGGGCGATGCGGGAGGAGATGCGGGCGGCGCGGCGCGGCTTGTCCGGCCGCATTCGCATCGCGGCGGTCCCCACCGCTTTGGCCATGGTGGCGCGGCTCACAACCCCGTTCCGCGAAAAGCATCCGGGCGTCACCTTCTCGATCCTGTCACGCACCTCGATCGAAGTGCTGTCGCTGCTCGGCAATTTCGACATCGATGCCGGCATCACCTATCTCGACAACGAGCCGCTGGGGCGGGTGACCAGCGTGCCGCTCTATGACGAGCGCTACCAGCTGATCACGGCGGTCGGGAATCCCTATTCCGACCGCGACAAAGTGACGTGGGAGGAGATCAGCCAGCTGCCGCTCTGCCTTCTCACGCCGGACATGCAGAACCGCCGCATCATCGACCAGCATCTGGCGGAAGCGGGCGTCCAGGTGTGGCCGACGCTGGAATCCAACTCGATGATCGTCTTGTTCTCGCATATCCGGACCGGCAAATGGTCGTCGATCATGCCGCTCAACCTTGCGGAAACATTCGGCTTTTCCGAACCGATCAGGGCCATTCCGATCGTCGAGCCGGATGCCAGCCACACGGTGGGGCTGGTGGCGGCACCGCGCGAGCCGCATACGCCGCTGGTGCAGGCGCTGCTGGACGAGGCAATGGCGCTGGCAGACGATTTCCGCGCCCACCGCTAGGTTAGACAATGCGGACCGATCGTCTTTGATAGAAATTTTCTATCGATCGACGGGACGGCTTTATTGATCTCGGGGGTTTCCTCTGATTTCGTAAGGACTTAGCGATATTGCGTCCTGTGTATGTCGTTGCCCCAAAACCGCTCTATATTTGGGGTGACATACATTAGGTCGCCAACGACCAGGGAGGGCGCTGCATGCCGATGCAGCCTGCAAGTACCGAGATCGCGTCGCGCACGGCGGCGATCGTCAACGAGTTGAAGGGCCTCGAAGGCCCCTTGCTGCCGATCCTCCATGAACTCCAGGAAGAGTTCGGCCATGTGCCGCAGGCCGCCCTGCCGGTTATTGCCGACGGGCTGAACCTGTCCAGGGCCGAAGTGCACGGCGTCGTCACGTTCTATCATGATTTCCGCGCCCAGCCGGCCGGCCGGCATGTCTTGAAGCTCTGCCAGGCGGAAGCCTGCCAGTCGATGGGTTCGGAGGCGGTCGCCGCCAAGGTCAAGCAGTTGCTCGGCATCGATTTCCACGAGACCGCCCGCGACGGATCGGTTACACTGGAGCCGGTCTATTGCCTCGGGCTTTGCGCCTGCTCGCCATCGGCAATGCTGGACGGCGAAGTGATCGGCCGGCTCGATGACGAGAAGATCGAAGAGATTGTCGCGGAGGTGCGTTCATGATCCCGCGCATCTATATTCCCGCGGATTCCGGCGCGCTGGCGCTCGGCGCCGAAAAGGTCGCCAAGGCGATCGAGAAGGAGCTCAAGGAGCGCGGCGTCGAGGCCAAGATCGTGCGCAACGGCTCACGCGGCGCCTATTTCCTGGAGCCGATGGTCGAGGTGGCGACGGCCGAGGGTCGCGTCGCCTACGGGCCGGTGAAGCCATCCGACGTCAAAAGCCTGTTCGACAGCGGCTTCCTCAAGGGCGGCCCGCATAAGCGGTGGCTCGGCGCACCCGACAAGATTCCCTTCCTCGCCAAGCAGACCCGGCTGACCTTCGCGCGCTGCGGCGTCATCGATCCGCTGTCGCTCGACAGCTACAAGTCGCATGGCGGGCTGAGCGGCCTGCAGAATGCTGTGGCGATGGCGCCCCCCGACATCGTGAAACAGGTGACCGAATCCGGCCTGCGCGGCCGCGGCGGCGCCGGCTTCCCGACCGGCATCAAGTGGAAGACGGTGCTGGATACCAAATCCGACCAAAAATACATCGTCTGCAACGCCGACGAGGGCGACAGCGCCACTTTCGCCGACCGCATGATCATGGAAGGCGATCCCTTCGTGCTGATCGAAGGCATGGCGATCGCCGGCATCGCCACCGGCGCGACCAAGGGCTTCGTCTATGTCCGCTCGGAATATCCGCATGCGGTGGCGACGATGAACAAGGCCGTCGCGATCGCCCGCAAGGCCGGCGTGCTCGGCGCCAATGTGCTCGGCTCGCCCAATGCCTTCGACATGGAAATCCGCGTCGGCGCCGGCGCCTATGTCTGCGGCGAGGAAACCTCGTTGTTGAACAGCCTTGAAGGCAAGCGCGGCGTGGTGCGCGCCAAGCCGCCGCTGCCGGCGATTCAAGGTCTGTTCGGCAAGCCGACGGTGATCAACAACGTCATTTCGCTGGCCTCGGTGCCGATCATCATGGACAAGGGCGCCGCCTACTACAAGGATTTCGGCATGGGCCGCTCGCGCGGCACGATCCCGATCCAGATCGCCGGCAACGTCAAGCATGGCGGGCTGTTCGAAACCGCCTTCGGCCTGACGCTGGGCGAGATCGTCGACGAGATCGGCGGCGGCACGGCTTCGGGACGTCCGGTGAAGGCGGTGCAGGTCGGCGGCCCGCTCGGCGCCTATTTCCCGCGCGCGCTGTTCGACACGCCGTTCGACTACGAAGCCTTCGCCGCCAAGGACGGGCTGATCGGCCATGCCGGCATCACTGTGTTCGACGACACCGCCGACATGATGAAGCAGGCGCGCTTCGCCATGGAATTCTGCGCCATCGAAAGCTGCGGCAAGTGCACGCCCTGCCGCATCGGCTCGACGCGCGGCATGGAGGTTCTCGACAAGGTCGCGGCCGGCATCGAAGCGGAGAAGAACCTCGCTCTGGTCACCGACCTCTGCAACACGATGAAGTTCGGATCGCTCTGTGCGCTGGGCGGCTTCACGCCTTACCCGGTGATGAGCTCGATCACGCATTTCCCCGAGGATTTCAAGCCGGCGCCGGCGCGCGTGGCTGCCGAATAGGAGCTGGCAGATGAACATCAAAGCCGACTTCCCGACACTCATCGAAGAAATCGACTACGGAACGCCGGAGTCGAAAGCGACGAAGCAGGTCACGCTGACGGTCGACGGGCAAAGCATCACCGTGCCGGAAGGTACATCGATCATGCGCGCGGCGATGGAAGGCGGGGTCGAGATCCCGAAGCTTTGCGCCACCGACATGCTGGACTCCTTCGGCTCCTGCCGCGTCTGCCTGGTCGAGATCGAAGGCCGCGCCGGCACGCCGGCCTCCTGCACGACGCCTGTTGCCGAAGGCATCGTGGTGCGCACGCAGTCGGACCGGCTCGACGCCATCCGCCGCGGCGTCATGGAGCTCTACGTCTCCGACCACCCGACCGGCTGGAACGAGAAGGCCGGCACCGGCGCCAGCGAATTCGACGCGGTGGCGAAGTCGGTCGGGCTCTCCGAGAACCGCTACGGCGTCGAAGGCCGCAATCACGTCAAGGAAGAGAACGGCGTCGCGCCCGGCCATGGGTCGCTGGCCGTCGACTACATCGCGCGCGACGAATCCAATCCTTATTTCACCTACGACCCTGCGCAATGCATCGTCTGCTCGCGCTGCGTGCGGGCCTGCGAGGAGGTGCAGGGCACCTTCGCGCTGACCATCGAGGGTCGCGGCTTCGAGTCGCGCATGGTCGCCGGCATGCATGAGGACTTCATCGCTTCCGAATGCGTGTCCTGCGGCGCCTGCGTTCAGGCCTGCCCGACCGATGCGCTGCGTGAGAAGACGGTGCTCGAGAAGGGCATGCCGGAGCGCTCGGCCGTCACCACCTGTGCCTATTGCGGCGTCGGCTGCTCGTTCAAGGCCGAAGTCAAGGGTGACGAGGTCATCCGCATGATGCCCTACAAGGACGGCAAGGCGAACCACGGCCATTCCTGCGTCAAGGGCCGTTTCGCTTATGGCTACGCCACCCATAAGGACCGCATCCTGTCGCCGATGATCCGCGAGAAGATTTCCGATCCGTGGCGCGAAGTGAGCTGGGAAGAGGCGATCGCCCATACTGCCAAGGAGTTCCGCCGCATCCAGTATCAGTATGGACGCAGCGCCATCGGCGGCATCACCTCCTCGCGCTGCACGAATGAGGAGACCTATCTCGTCCAGAAGCTGGTGCGGCAGGGCTTCCGCAACAACAATGTCGATACCTGCGCGCGCGTCTGCCATTCGCCGACGGGCTACGGCCTCGGCCAGACCTACGGCACCTCGGCCGGCACGCAGGATTTCGACTCGGTCGAATTCACCGATGTCGCCGTCATCATCGGCGCCAACCCCGTCTCCGCCCACCCGGTGTTCGCCTCGCGGCTGAAGAAGCGGCTGCGTCAGGGCGCCAAGCTGATCGTCATCGATCCGCGCCGGACCGAGATGGTGAAATCGGCGCATGTCGAAGCGGACTATCACCTGCCGCTCAAGCCCGGCACCAACGTGGCGGTGCTGACGGCGCTGGCGCATGTCGTCGTCACCGAGGGCCTGTTCAACGAAGCCTTCATCCGCGAACGCTGCGATTGGGCCGAGTTCCAGGACTGGGCGTCCTTCGTCGCTTTGCCGGAGAACAGCCCGGAAACCGTCGGCAAGCTTTCCGGCGTCGATCCGGAGCTGATCCGGGGTGCCGCTCGCCTCTACGCCAAGGGCGGCAATGGCGCGATCTACTACGGCCTCGGCGTCACCGAACACAGCCAGGGCTCGACCACGGTGATGGCGATCGCCAACCTCGCCATGGCCACCGGCAATATCGGCCGGCCAGGAGTCGGCGTGAACCCGCTGCGCGGCCAGAACAACGTGCAGGGCTCCTGCGACATGGGCTCCTTCCCGCATGAGCTGCCCGGCTATCGCCACATCTCCGGCGAGGCCGTGCGCGACATCTACGAGAGCCTGTGGGGCGTGAAGCTGGACGAAGAACCCGGCCTGCGCATCCCCAACATGCTGGATGCCGCCGTCGACGGTTCCTTCAAGGGCATCTACATCCAGGGCGAGGACATCCTGCAGTCCGACCCCGACACCAAGCATGTCGCCGCAGGGCTGGCCGCGATGGAATGCGTCGTGGTGCACGACCTGTTCCTCAACGAGACGGCGAACTACGCGCATGTCTTCCTGCCGGGCTCGACCTTCCTCGAGAAGGACGGCACCTTCACCAATGCCGAGCGCCGCATCAACATGGTGCGCAAGGTGCTGGAGCCGAAGGCGCGCTATGCCGACTGGGAGGCAACGCAGGAACTTGCCCGCGCCATCGGGCTCGACTGGAACTACACGCATCCGTCTGAGATCATGGACGAGATCGCCAAGACGACGCCGAGCTTCGCCGGCGTGTCGTTCGAACTGCTCGACCGTGTCGGATCGGTGCAATGGCCGTGCAACGAGAAGGCGCCGCTCGGCACGCCGATCATGCATGTCGGCGGCTTCGTGCGCGGCAAGGGCAAGTTCATCCGCACCGAATATGTGGCGACCGACGAACGGACAGGTCCGCGTTATCCGCTGCTGCTCACCACCGGGCGCATCCTGTCGCAGTACAATGTCGGCGCGCAGACCAGGCGCACCGAGAATGTCGCGTGGCATGCCGAGGACCGGCTGGAGATCCACCCGCACGACGCCGAGAACCGCGGCATCCGCGACGGCGACTGGGTGCGGCTGGCGAGCCGTTCCGGCGAGACCACGCTGCGCGCGCTGATCACCGACCGCGTGTCGCCGGGCGTCGTCTACACGACCTTCCACCATCCGGACACACAGGCCAACGTGATCACCACCGACTTCTCGGACTGGGCGACCAACTGTCCGGAGTACAAGGTCACCGCCGTGCAGGTGGCGCCGTCCAATGGCCCGACCGAGTGGCAGACGGAGTATAACGAGCAGGCGCGCCAGAGCCGCCGCATCGCCCCGCTGCAGGCGGCGGAGTAGTTTGTGTCGAGGCAAGAGCTTCAATCTTGACGGCTGATCGACCCCCACTCCGTCGAGCTTCGCTCGACACCTCTCCCCCGATCGACGGGGGAGAGGAAAGCGCGCGTACGACAGGCTCCCTTCCTCTCCCTCCGGAGGGGGGAGAGGTGGCGCTGCGAAGCAGCGACGGAGTGGGGGATGGCCTGGGAGAGCAATCGCCCGTTGAAGCAAGACGCTTCCTAAGTGAAATGGCCGGCAGGCCAGAGGCAGGCACCTCGTGACCCGCCCTCCTATCTCTCAGATCTCTCGTCTCGCGCACCGCACCGGCGGCACCGCGGCCGCGAACCGCATGGTGCCGGAGGAGACGCCGGTGGCGTTCTCCTATGCCGGCACCACCCATGCGGTGATGATGGCGAGCCCCGCCGATTTCGAGGATTTCGCGCTCGGCTTCTCTTTGACCGAAGGCATCGTTGCCGACCCGAAAGAGATCGAGGCGATCGAAGTCGAGGATCTCGGCGCCGGCATCGACATCCAGATCCGTCTGAAGGACAAGGCCAACACGCGCTTCCAGGCGCGGCGGCGTCGGCTTGCCGGGCCGGTCGGCTGCGGCTTATGCGGCATCGAATCCATAGAGGAAGCGATGCGCTCGGTCGACGCGGTCGGTTCGTCGAAGCTTACGCTTGATGCCGAGGACGTGACCCGTTCGGTCAAACTTCTGTCGAAGCTGCAGCCGCTGCACACCGAGACCGGCGCGGTGCATGCCGCAGGCTTCTATGTTCCAGGCAAGGGCATCGTGATGGCGCGCGAGGATGTCGGCCGGCACAATGCCCTGGACAAGCTCGCCGGCGCGCTGGCGAGAGCCGGCATCGACGGTGCGAGCGGCGCCGTCGTGGTGACCTCGCGCGTGTCGGTGGAGATGGTGCAGAAAACGGCTGCCATCGGCGCCCCGATCATCATGGCCGTCTCTGCGCCGACGGCGCTCGCCATCCGCACGGCCGAGGCCGCCGGCATGACTTTGGTGGCGCTGGTGCGCGGCGATGATTTCGATATTTTCACCCACCCGGCCCGGGTGGCTTCCGGAGTTGCCAAGCATGTCGCATGACGAAGACCATATCGCCAGCACCAGGGAAAAGTTGGTGCGCATGGCCAACCAGATCGCCACGTTCTTCCATTCGAAGCCGCACGAGGAAGGCATTACCGGCGTTGCCGAGCACATCAATAAATTCTGGGAGCCGCGCATGCGCCGGCAGTTGTTCGAAATGCTGGACGGCGACCCTGAGGACTTCGATGAGCTCGTTATTGCCGCCTCGGCCAGGATCAAGCGTCCGCTGACACCGGAACAGGCCGACAAGAGCCTCGGCTATGCCAAACCCGCTGAAGCCGGGAGCACCGCTCCGCACAAATAGGAGCTGCCGCGCCCCTTGGCGCCAAAGGTCTTATATTCCCGCTCTCTAAAGTTTTGCTGCCGCCGACGGCCTGCCTCTGCTATGGTCGCCGACAGGAAATCGTCTGGCCGGGCGGGACATTTGTGTGAGGCCGATCGAGACCAGGTACGCCCGTAGCGGGGACGTGCGGATCGCCTATCAGGTGATCGGCCAGGGTGCGTTCGATCTCGTCTTCGTGCCGGGCTTCATCTCCAATCTTGATCTGCAGTGGGAGGACGAAGGCTACAGCCGTCTGTTGAAACGGCTCTCGGCCTTCTCGCGGCTGATCCTGTTCGACAAACGCGGCACCGGGCTTTCCGACCGCGTCGATACCCATCACCTGCCCAGCCTAGAGACCCGGATGGACGACGTGCGCGCGGTCATGGACGCCGCCGGCAGCGGCCGCGCGGCGATCCTCGGCGCCTCGGAAGGAGCGCCGATGGCGATGCTGTTTGCCGCCACCTATCCGGAGCGGACGCGGACTCTGGTGCTCTATGGCGGCTATGCGCATTTCCACAAATGGGTGATGCCGCCGGAGCGCCTGGAAGCCTTCATCGAAACGGCGGAGACATCGTGGGGTACCGGTGCGACCCTGCCCAACTTTGCTCCGGGCCGGGTGGACGATCCTCACTTCTCCCGGTGGTGGGCACGATTCGAGCGGCTGTCGGCCAGCCCGACGGCCGCTGCCGCGCTGGCGCGCATGAATGCGGGGATCGACGTGCGCGGGATCCTCCCGGCGATCAGCGCGCCGACGCTCCTCATCCATCGCCGCAACGACGCGCGCGTCGACCCGGAGGCCAGCCGATTCCTCGCCAGGAAGATCCACGACGCCCGGCTGGTCGAGATACCCGGACGCGACCATCCGATCTGGACCGGGGACGTCGACCGGGTGGCCGACCTGGTCGAGGAGTTCCTGACCGGCCAGCCGGCGGTGGCCGACACCGAGCGCGTGCTCGCCGCGCTGCTGGTGACGCGCATCTACGACACGGCCAAGCTCGGCGACCGGATGTGGAACGAGCGGAGCCAGCGCTTCCAGGAGACATGGCGGCTGCTGGTCGGTCGCCATGGCGGGCGCGTCGCCGGCACGCATGGCGAACTGATGATCTCGCGCTTCGACGGACCGGCGCGCGCCATACGCTGCGCGGCGGCCCTGCGCGACGCGGCGCAGCAGATCGGCGTTGCGAGCGCGCAAGGGGTGCATGTCGGCGAGATCGAAATGCGCGGCGCGCCGGTCGGGCTGACAGCGCGGGTGACCATGCAACTCGCCACCCATGCCGGGCGCGGCGACATCCTCGCCTCCAGGCTGGTCTCCGAACTCGCGGTAGGTTCCGGCCTGCATTTCGTCGATGCCGGACGCATCAGTCTCGACGAGCTGGGCGAACCGCTGCCGGTGGTTCAGGCAACGTCTGAACAGCATCTGGAACCGGCCTGCCGCCCCAAATCCAGGCCGGCAGAGCCGGCTGCGCTAACGGCGCGGGAAAGCGAGGTGGTGAACCTGATCGCCGGCGGCATGAGCAACGCGGCGATCGCCGCCGAACTGAAGCTCAGCGAGCATACGGTCAAGCGGCACGTCGCCAACATACTGCTCAAGCTCGACCTGCCGTCGCGGGCTGCCGCGGCGGCTTTCTCGGCAAGGCAAACTGGCCCGGACGGGCCATGAGAGCCATGGCGCTTTCGGGCGAAGCGGCTCTGCGGGCCGGAGCGCTATGAATTCTCTCCATGCAGGCCGGAAAAGGACCTGCCAACGGAGGATGAAATGGAGAAGTCGAAGCTCAAATCCCTGGTGATCGTGGCGAGCATTGGCGCGCTGTTCACCATTGTTCCCGCGAAGGCCGAGGACGCTACCGCGACCGCCGCCTACAAGGACATCCAGGCCACGCTCGGCACGGTACCCGACATGTTCAAGACGCTGCCGGATGTTGCGGTCGCCGGCGCCTGGGCCGAGATCAAGGGTGTGCAGCTCAATCCGAACACCGCCCTTAACGGCAAGACCAAGGAGCTGATGGGCCTTGCGGTGGCCTCGCAGATTCCCTGCCAGTACTGCATCTATTTCCACACGCTGGCGGCCAAGGCCAACGGCGCGAGCGATGAGGAGATCAAGGAGGCCATAGCGATGGCGGCGATCGTGCGCCACTGGTCGACCATGCTCAACGGCAGCCAGGTCGACCTCGTCACCTTCAAGAAGCAGACCGACGACCTATTTGCCGCCGTCAAGGCCAAATCGCAGTGAAACGCAACGCCGCCCGGCATTCGCGCCGGGCGGCGCCTCAATCGAACGCCCGGTCAGACGGACACATGGAGGATGAAATGCTGACCAAGACCCAAACAGTGGACGGCGCGGCGATCAAGAAGGCGATCGAAGGCCGTGACGGCAAGCTGCTGGCGAGTTTCTATAACGACGATGCGCTGGTGCGGGTGATCGACCGCAACAATCCGCCGAGCAAGCCGCGCGAAATCCGCGGCCGTGCGGCGATCAGCACCTTCTGGGACGACATCTGCAGCCGGGCGATGACCCATAAGGTCGACACCACAATCGCCGAGGGCGACAGCCTCGCCTTCACCCAGGCCTGCGCCTATCCGGACGGGACGAAGGTGTTCTGCGCGGCGATGCTGGAGCTGAAGAACGGCCGCATCGCCCGGCAGACGGTCGTGCAGGCGTGGGACGAGTAGATCAACCCAAAACACGGAGGAGAACCAAGATGTTCAGCGCCAGATGGCAGATCGACGCCAAGTTCGGTCACAAGCAGAGGGTGCTCGAGATGATGCGGCAATGGGAACGCGAGATCGGCTCGCAGGTCGGCATCGCCGATCTCGGGTTCCAGATCATGACCGGCTCGATCGGCGCGCGCGAAGCCACCGTCGAGACGCATCACCAGGTCCAGAGCCTGGCCCAGTTGGAGGAGTTCTTCGCCAAGATCGGCAAGATCGACGCGCACGCCAAATGGGGCAAGGAGCTGGAGCCCTATGTGGTGTCGGGCACCAGCGTTTGGCAAATCTTCCGGATCGTCGAGTAGTGGCCTGCGTGGCCTACCTCTCCCCTTGTGGGAGAGGTCGGATTGC
>NZ_RZSL01000850.1:0-1994 GCF_003997355.1 Mesorhizobium sp. M1E.F.Ca.ET.041.01.1.1
AGCAGCGCCCTGGTGCCGAACAGGCCGTAGCCGCGCGGCCGGTCCATGTCGGCGGCGGTCGAGGCCGGCTCGGCTGGCGCCATGCCGATCGGCACGTCGATGTGGAAGATCGTTCCGCGTCCGACTTTCGAGGAAAAGGTGACGGGGTGGCCAAGTGCTGCCGCCATGCGACGCACGATGGCGAGGCCGAGGCCCAGCCCGCCCGTCAGTCCGCCATCGGCAAGCGTGGAGATGCCGCGGTGGAACTCCTCGAACACTGCCTCGCGCTGGTCGTCGGGGATGCCGCAGCCGGTGTCGGCGACATCGATGCGGATGGTATCGCCGCGATGCCTGGTGCCCACCAGCACGCCGCCCGAGCGGGTATAGCGCAGTGCATTTGAGAGGATGTTCTGCAGGATGCGGCGCAGCAGCGTGCGGTCGGAGCGCACGACGACATTGACCGGCCGGAATTTTAGCGACAGGCCTTTTTTTTCGGCTTCGGGAAGAAAGTCCGAGCGCAGCGAGGAGAACAACGCCTCCAGGCTGACATCGCTGATTTCGGGCTGGACCACGCCGGCGTCGAGCTTGGAGATGTCGAGCAGCGTGCGCAGCAGGTCTTCCATCGTCTCCAGCGAGCGCTCGACCTGGCGCACCAGCTTCTTGCCTTCCTCGCTGGTCTGTACTTCGGCGAGCGCCGAGACCGACAGATGCGCGGCGTTGAGCGGTTGCAGCACGTCGTGGCTGGCGGCGGCGAGGAACCTGGTCTTGGAAAGATTCGCCTGCTCGGCGTTTTCCTTAGCAGCGCTGAGCTCGATGTTCGACCGCTCGAGCCGGTGCAGCGTCGCGTGCAACTCCTCGGTGCGGGTGCGCACCCGGTTCTCCAGCGAAATCGCCGTCTGGAACAAAGAGAAGGCGTTGACCTGCTGGTCCATCGAGCGTTCGACGCGGCTGACCAGGGCGGCGTTGATCTTCTTCAGCTTCTCGAGGTCGTCGATATCGCGAAGCGGCATGGCAGTCACTCGGCGGCCCGACGCTCACCAAAGGCGATGCCGGTGAAGGTCTGATTGAGATGCATCGAGCGGTACTGCTCGCCATAGGTGCCGAAGCCGATGACGTTGTTGGTCCGGTAGAGCTCGGAAATATCGCGGAAGACCTGGCGGTTGCGCGCGTCGAGCCGGCGCAGCACGCAGTCGAAGCCGAGCACCATGTCGATGCCGCCGAGCTTGCGCTCGACGTCCTGCAGGGCGGCGCGTGTCGCTTCGACCATGTTCTTCGGCTGAGCGATGGACAGAACGACGCCGTCGTCGATGGCGCAGAAGAATGACAGCGAGCCGTCGGCATGCATGCGCTGGATCGAGCGGCAGTAATATTCGCCGCCCACCTTCACCACGACAGGGTGCGAGGCAAAGCTTAAGGGTGTCAGCATCTCCGGCACGATGCCGACGGAGGCGGCATATTCCTCCGCGGCGTTGGTGGCGTTGAATTCGCGCACGATGCGGTGATCGGGATCAGATTGAGTGACCACCAGCTTCTCGTCGGTGGGAATGAAATTGTCGGTCTTGAAGACGTGGAAGGGGATCTCGGTCGCGATCAGCACGACGATGGCGCTGTCGGAAGCGACCTTGCCGTTCGAGATAAGACTGGTGGTCTCGAATTTCAGGTTGTCGCCGGCCGAACCGCCGATCAGCGGAATGTCGTCCAGCCCCCAGTGGATGGCCGAGGTCACCGCTTCCTCGGCATAGGACAGCCCGTCGATAAAGCAGAGCGCGAAAGTGTCCTTGGCCCGCCCTTGCCCGACACGGTCGCGAAGCGAACGTCTCAGCGCCGCCACCTCGCCGGTGATCCTGTCCATGCTCGACGAAGAGAGGTTGTCGACCATGATGCTTGCCGTCGAAAAGGACGCGGTAGGAAGCAGCAGTGCAAGGACATGGCCTTCCTCGAGGCCCTGAGGGGTGATTTCACCGGCGGTCGAGCAGCCGGCATAGTCAAGCGAGGGGGCATATGTCTTGAGCGCT
>NZ_RZSL01000851.1:0-1993 GCF_003997355.1 Mesorhizobium sp. M1E.F.Ca.ET.041.01.1.1
GCTGATGGCCTGCTGGAAGCTGGCGCCCGCGCTCGCCGCCGGCAACTGCGTGGTGCTGAAGCCGGCCGAGCAGACTCCGGCGACGATCATGCTGTGGGCCGACCTTATCGGCGACCTTCTGCCGGAAGGCGTGCTCAACATCGTCAACGGCTTCGGCCTCGAGGCCGGCAAGCCGCTGGCGTCGTCGAACCGCATCGCCAAGATCGCCTTCACCGGCGAGACGACGACCGGTCGTCTGATCTCGCAATATGCCAGTCAGAACCTCATTCCGGTAACGCTCGAGCTCGGCGGCAAGTCGCCCAACATCTTCTTCCAGGACGTGACGGCCGAAGACGACGATTTCTTCGACAAGGCGATCGAGGGTTTCGTCATGTTCGCGCTCAATCAGGGCGAGGTCTGCACGTGCCCCAGCCGCGCGCTGGTGCACGAGAAGATCTACGACCAGTTCATGGAGCGCGCGCTGAAGCGCGTCGAGGCGATCGTCCAGGGCGATCCGCTCGATCCCGCAACCATGATCGGCGCCCAGGCTTCGAGCGAGCAGCTGGAAAAGATCCTGTCCTACTTCGACATCGGCCGCCAGGAAGGGGCCAAGGTGCTGACAGGCGGCGAGCAGAACCATCTGCCGGGCGACCTTGCCGGCGGCTACTACGTCAAGCCGACCGTGTTCAAGGGGCACAACAAGATGCGCATCTTCCAGGAAGAGATCTTCGGCCCTGTGGTGTCGGTGACCACCTTCAAGGACGATGACGAGGCGCTGTCGATCGCCAACGACACGCTCTACGGGCTCGGCGCGGGCATCTGGAGCCGCGACGCGAACCGTTGCTACCGCTTCGGCCGCGCCATCCAGGCGGGCCGCGTGTGGACCAACTGCTACCACGCCTATCCGGCGCATGCCGCCTTCGGCGGCTACAAGCAGTCGGGCATCGGGCGCGAGACGCACAAGATGATGCTCGACCATTATCAGCAGACCAAGAACATGCTGGTCAGCTACAGCCCGAAGAAGCTCGGCTTCTTCTAATCCTCCTAGGGCGCGTAGGGGAGGGTACGGCTTGCCGTACCCTCCTTTCATGACAGGAGGATCGCATGGACAAGGCCTCGTTGGGCAAAGTGTCGGCCACGCCAGAGGCCGAGGCGCTGCTTGCCGAGATCATCGCCGATCACGGGCCGGTGCTGTTTCACCAGTCTGGCGGTTGCTGCGATGGGTCCTCGCCGATGTGCTACCCGCGCGCAGAGTTCACGGTCGGCGACAATGACGTGAGGCTGGGCGAGATCGGCGACACGCCCGTCTACATCAGCGCCTCGCAAATCGAGGCCTGGAAGCACACTGACCTCATCATCGACGTCGTGCCGGGCAGGGGCGGCATGTTCTCGCTCGACAATGGCCGTGAGAAACGGTTCCTGACGCGCTCGACGGTCTGCGCCGCGCCGGCGCCATCTTCGAAGAATTGACTGGGCGGAAGAATTCCATCGATCCGCGACGATTGGGGTAATCGTCGCCCTTTGTTGGGTCTTTGGCTCGCACCCTGCCTGCCTTAGGCACGTCGCGCTGAGCGATTCAGGTGACGTGCTTCAAGTTCCTTGTTTTTGAGCAAGTCGTTCTCCCAAAGCCGCTCCGCACTTTTGGGCGACATGCTTTAGTGCTATGGCGCCGCTTTCGAACGGAAAAGCGAAGTCATGGCAGGTGTTGAACAGATCACGGTGGAAGCCGGCGAGGCGGGCATGCGGCTCGACCGCTGGGTCAAGGTCCACTATCCGGGCCTCGGCTTCGGCTATCTGCAGAAGCTTTTGCGCTCCGGGCAAATCCGCGTCGATGGCGGCCGGGCGAAGCCTGACACGCGCGTGGAGCCCGGCCAGACCGTCCGCATCCCGCCGCTTGACGTCGACAAGAAGGGCGACGCCCCGCTTACCGGCCATTCGATCCGCAACCAGGGCGATGCCGATGTGCTCGCCAAGATGCTGCTGCACGAGGATCCGAAAGTCTTCGTCTTCAACA
>NZ_RZSL01000852.1:0-1992 GCF_003997355.1 Mesorhizobium sp. M1E.F.Ca.ET.041.01.1.1
ACTTTGGCTGGGACGCCAATTATCAACGAGTTATCGGGAAACGATTGGCGTTCTGTGATCAACGCCCCCGCACCGATTATGCAGTTGCTGCCGATCGTTGAGTGACTTAGAACGGTCGCCATCATTCCGACCAGCGAGTTATTGCCGATGGTGCAGCCGTGGAGCATCGCCGCATGGCCGACAGTAACTCCTTCTCCCAGAACGAGCGGCGCGCCACGATCGACGTGGAGCACCGCGTTGTCCTGGACATTTGTTCGGGATCCTATGGAAAGAATATCACTATCGCCGCGGATCACTGTTCCGAACCAGACGCTTGATTGACACGCCAGCGTAACCCTTCCGATAACCTGTGCTGTTGGGGCGACCCAGACGTCATCTTCTAGCGATGGTGCAATTCCATCCAATTCATAGAGTGCCATCGTCAGCCTCCATCGGACCGGTCATGCCGA
This sequence comes from Mesorhizobium sp. M1E.F.Ca.ET.041.01.1.1, assembly GCF_003997355.1. Taxonomy (NCBI): domain Bacteria; kingdom Pseudomonadati; phylum Pseudomonadota; class Alphaproteobacteria; order Hyphomicrobiales; family Phyllobacteriaceae; genus Mesorhizobium; species Mesorhizobium sp. M1E.F.Ca.ET.041.01.1.1. The sequence continues at coordinate 450 of NZ_RZSL01000852.1, forward strand.
CGGGTGTGGATTCGTCGCTGCGAGCTTTTTTGTGAGAGCGCATCGCGGCGCGTAGCCTTGCCGTTGCGAGTTTGTCCAAGACGCCGTCCCGCTCGACAACGCCGTATATTGCTTCGGCACGATTGGAAGTAAGTAGTCCGCTGGCTAGGTCCCGAGCTACCTGATCGCAGTCCCGCTCGAGTGGGTCTCCGTATCCGCCACCTGCGGCAGTTCGTGAAACGATATATTCTTCTGGTTTAACCGTTATCTGCCCAACTGGTGCGAGCTCATTTAGATGTCCGGAATTATTGCGGACGTGTTGTGCTGCGGTGCTTCCAGAAAGGCCACCGCAAACACCTTGCGCTCCACTGAAAGTGCCATCACTGACATACGCCAAAGTCATTGGCGACAAAGTAGGTTGGAACTCAACCTCAAGGCACGGAGCGCCGACAAAGCAACCGCCGCCTTCGCTATCTGGGACCAATTCGCGGCGCAAGATTCGTAGCGGATGGTGCATTTCCGTCATTTCGACGCTTTCGACGAAGGAGATTCCTGCGTTTCCTGCGTGTGAATAGGTCAACCAGCCGTCGCCAAAGGATGATGCCGGGCCGCCCGTGCTACCAAGGAAGAGCTGATTTATGTAAGGAGTTTCCGTTCGCGGGTCGATGCCCGACACAACGCCTTTATGAGGAGGATTGACCGCGCCGACCTCTGCCACAGCTTGTTTTGGAACTATACTCGAAAGAGCCATGTGTACCGCCCCCACAACCCTGTCAGCTAGGTTGGTTGTGGATACGGAAAGACTGAGGGGGTGCTTCGCGCCACCGATCGCGGAGCCGTCCTTAATCAGTACGTCGATGCAACTAAAGCTGCCAGCGTTTTTCGGTATTTCTGCATCTAAGCAGTTAAACACGCCAATCATTGCGGCGGTCTTAGCGCAGGCCTCACTGACGTTCAGCCCGCAGCTCATTGCCGCAATATTGTCTCTTAGATCGACCGTAATGCGTCCGGTGCCGGGGGAGATCGCAATTGTGGCGGCGACATTGACTCCGGCCAGCGGCGTCCCGAACATCGGGTCATGATGGCTCTTACCGCTAGAAACCGTTTCCGGGAGCTTGGTAATCGCTTCGAGCATACGTGTGCGGCTGTATTCCAGCCATTGGGTCTGAAACTCGCTGAATATATCCCAGCCGATCTCGGCACCAAGGGCGAGGAGTTCCCGCTCCCCGGCGCGAGCGGCGCCGACCATTGCGAGATAGTCACCATACCATTGATTAGGCACGCGAATTCTCAGGCGGCACATGCGTATTATGTCGTCTATGTCCTGGTAGTTGCTTTGGACGCGAACAGCCGGAAACAAGAGCGCTCCCTCCTCGTATGCATCCTTAGCAGTCGAGAAGTAGGTGGTGGGTGCGCTATTTCCAATGTCGGCTTGATGGGCCTTAACGACGACCGTAAACCGATGAACACCCTGGTCGTCGATCACCGGCACAAGAATTGTATGATCCGCCGCATGACTGCAGCCGTGATAGGGTGAGTTGTGCAGGGATGCGTCGCCTAAGTG
>NZ_RZSL01000853.1:0-1991 GCF_003997355.1 Mesorhizobium sp. M1E.F.Ca.ET.041.01.1.1
ATGCGGTGCTGGTCTCGCGGCACGAGGATCATCCCGTCTTCGACGATGCCTTCCGCCTGTTCTGGAAGTCGCGCGAACTGATCGAGAAGCTGCTGGCGATGTTTTCGCCGGTGGCACTGGACACCGCCGAAAAACAGAAGCCTCGCGCGGCCGAGAATCGCGTCAGCCAGGCGATGTTCGAGGGCCACCAGAAGAACCGGCCGGTGAGGGAAGTGCCTGAGATCGAGGTCGATGCGCGCTTCACCTTCTCCGGCAACGAGGTGCTGCGCGGCAAGGACTTCGCCCAGATGGATGCAGCGGAGATGGCCGAAGCCAAAAAGGCGATCGCGGCCTTGCGGCTGCCCTTCGATCTGGCGCGCACCCGTCGCTTCAAGGCCGATGCACAGGGGCGCCGTATTGATCCCCGCGCCATGATGCGGTCCGCCGCGCGCACCGGCGGCGCGCTGATCCTGCCGAAATTCCGATCGCCGCGCGAAGTGCATCCGCCGCTGGTGGTGCTTGCCGACATTTCCGGCTCGATGAGCCAATATACGCGGATCTTCCTGCATTTCCTGCACGCGCTGACGGAGAAGCGCAGGCGCGTGCATGCCTTCGTCTTCGGCACGCGGCTGACGAACCTGACAAGGCAAATGCGCCATCGCGATCCAGATGAAGCGCTGGCCGAATGCTCGACAGCCGTGAAAGACTGGTCGGGCGGCACCCGGATCGGCGACACGCTCGCCGAATTCAACCGGCTGTGGTCGCGCCGCGTGCTGGGACAGGGCGCCGTGGTGCTGCTGATCACCGATGGGCTGGAGCGTGACGACGTCACCGGCCTATCGGAGGAGATGGAGCGGTTGCACAAATCCTGCCGGCGGCTGATCTGGCTCAATCCGCTTTTGCGCTTCGACGGTTTCGAGGCTCGCGCCCGCGGCGTGAAGGCGATGCTGCCGCACGTCGACGAGTTCCGCGCGGTGCACAATCTCGACGCGCTGGCCGATCTTTGCGCTTCGCTCGACCGGCGGCCGGCGACTTCCGTCGACCCGCGCCGCTGGATCCAAACTGGCGACAGACGTGCCGCGTAGCCATATGTTTCTTGGGGATGTTCCTGTTTCTTGGGGATATTCCTCGGAAAAACAGACTTTGTGAGAAGCGACGATGGACGAGAGCATCTATCTCGATGAGGCCCGCGATCCGCTGATCATAGCGGAAGGCTGGATGAAGGATGGCAAGGATGTCGCCATCGCAACCGTGGTCGAGACCTGGGGTTCGGCGCCGCGCCCGGTCGGCAGCCATCTGGTCATCGACGCCGAGGGAAATTTCCACGGTTCCGTCTCCGGCGGCTGTGTCGAGGGCGCCGTGGTGACCGAAGCGATCGATGTCATCGGCAGCGGCAAGGCGAAGATGCTCGAGTTCGGTGTCGCTGACGAAACCGCCTGGCAGGTGGGGCTGTCCTGCGGCGGCCGCATCAAGGTCTATGTCGAACGGTTGGGCTGACTGCGGATGGATCCGTACGTTCTCAAAACATTGAATGAGGAGCGCCGCGCCCGGCGCGCCGCGGTGCTGGTCACCGATCTCGGTGACGGCCGCGACCGCATCGTGCGCGAGGGCGATCACGTAGCGGGCGATCTCGGGGCGGCGATCGCCAGGGCGTTCCGGACCGGCGATTCGGGATCGGTGGAGGCGGAGGGCCGGACTTTCTTTCTCAACGCGCATCTGCCGCGCCCGCGCCTGGTGGTGATCGGCGCGGTCCATATCAGCCAGGCGCTGGCGCCGATGGCCAGGATCGCCGGCTATCCGGTCGAGATCGTCGATCCGCGCACCGCCTTCGCCACGCCCGAGCGCTTTCCAGATGTGGCGCTGCATGCCGAATGGCCGGAGGATGTGCTGAAGCGCAAACCGCTCGACAGCTACACCGCGCTGGCCGCCGTCACCCACGATCCGAAGATCGACGATTTCGCGCTGAAGGCGGCGCTCGATGCCAGGTGCTTCTATGTCGGCGCGCTTGGCGT
>NZ_RZSL01000854.1:0-1990 GCF_003997355.1 Mesorhizobium sp. M1E.F.Ca.ET.041.01.1.1
CGATGGCGATCACCCAGGCGAAGATCGGCCGGTTGATGAAGAATCCCGACATCGCTTCAGTTCCCGGTTGCGCCGGAGGCCGGCTGCTTGGCGGCACCGGCGGCATTGCCGCCGGCGGCGGTCGCCGAGGCGGAATTCTGCTCGCGGTCCTTGATCTCGCCGGTCGTTTCGTCGATCGTCACTTCGACCGCTGTCGCGTCGCCTCCGGCGCGCACCAGCTGCAGGCCCTCGACGATGACGCGGTCGCCGTCGCCGACGCCGGAATCCACCAGCCAATTGTTGCCGACGCTGTTGCGCACGCCGAGCACGCGCTGCTCGACCTTGCCCTGGGTATTGACGACCATGGCCGTCGCCTGGCCCTTGGGGTCGCGGGTGACGCCGCGCTGCGGCACCAGGAAGCTGTTTTGCGCGACGCCTTCCTCAACGATGGCGCGCACATACATGCCGGGTAAGAGCAGCCGGTCGGGATTGGGGAACTGGGCTCTGAGCGCGAAGGTGCCGGTCGACTGGTCGACATTGGCGCCGGCGAACTCCAGCTTGCCGTTCTGCGCGTAGATGGTGCCGTTGTCGAGCTTCAGCTTGACGCTGACATTGGTCCCGCTGAATTTCAGCCGGCCTTCGTTGATCGCCTGGCGCAGATTGAGCAGGTTGGTGCTCGACTGCGTGACGTCGACATTGATCGGATCGAGCGAGCGGATGGTGGTCAGCACCGTTTCCTGGTTGGCGGTGACGAGTGCTCCGGGCGTCAGCGAGGATTTGTCGATCCGGCCGGCGATCGGCGCGGTGATCGATGTGCGGTTCAGGCTGATGCGCGCGGTTTCGACGCCGGCCTTGGCGGACGCCACATCGGCTTGAGCCTGTGCCAATGTCGCGGCGGCATCGTCATAATCCTGCTTCGACACCACATGCTGCTCCAGCAATCCGGAGTAACGGTCGAACTTGGCCTGCGCGGTGGGGAGCGCGGCCTCTGCCTTCTGCTGGGCGGCGACGGCGCTGTCATAGGCTGCCTGATAGCTCACCGGATCGATGAGGTAGAGCGGCTGCCCTGCCACCACCTCGGCGCCTTCCTGGAACAGTCGCTGCCGGATGATGCCGTCGACCTGCGGGCGCACCTCGGCAATGAGCGAGGCAGCCGTGCGGCCCGGCAGTTCGGCGGTGATCGCGACCGATTGCGGATGCAGGGTGACGACGCCGACCTCGGGTCTGCCGGAGCCTCCCATGCCGGGTGGCACCTGGCTCTTCTCCTGCGAGCAGGCTGCCAGAAAGAGGGCTGAGCCGAGCGCCGCCATTGTTGCTTGCCGGCGTGTCGGCAGGAAGGCCTGGCTGAATGGAATTCGCATGGCGTGGATCATCTTTCGCTGGAGGTTTGCGCTGGAAGATCGTTGCTAGACGATCCGACCCTCAAGAGGGAGCGTTGGCCGAGTACGAGCAAAGCGGAGCGCTATCGAAGGAAGCGCCCATTGGTTGCGACGGTTGTGGTCGGCAAGGGTCGAGCAGTGCGTCGAAGCGGCTCTTCGGCGGTTGCCGGTGGCAGCGCGAGGCGATAACGCCCGAAGCTCAATCGGATCGCGTCTTTGATCGCGGCGGCCCGCCGGGTAGGCGGCGGCGCATGCCGTCCGACCGGGAAGCCGGGCGCGACGGATGCGATCAGCCTCAGCATCATCAGGGCTTCCCACATGGTGCTCTCCATGCGCCCCGCGCAGCCACGGCCGCGCGAGGCATCGTCGATCGGAGGAAAGGACCGGCCGGCCCGTGAACGGGTGGGTCAACGGGCCGGCCGGCGCAGCCGGTCAGAGTTGCCCGCCATTCCGGGGTAGGGGTGGCTGGAGCTGTCCGTGCGGACCTCCGGGGCCGGCTGCATCGTCCGGCGGATCGCTCCATGGACCGGGGGGCGGGCCGTGCGGCCGATCCGCCGAAGCGAGGATTTCGAGCTGTTCGGGCGTCAGCTTGCCGCGCAGCGCGGCGATCGCGTCCTTCAGCTTCGCGGCCG
>NZ_RZSL01000855.1:0-1979 GCF_003997355.1 Mesorhizobium sp. M1E.F.Ca.ET.041.01.1.1
CCTCCGACTATCCGATAATCACCATCGAGGACGGCCTTGCCGAGGACGATTGGGAGGGCTGGAAGATACTGACCGACCTGATCGGCACGAAGACCCAGCTCGTCGGCGACGACCTCTTCGTCACCAACACGGCGCGGCTGCGCGACGGCATCCGCATGGGCGTCGCCAATTCGATCCTGGTCAAGGTCAACCAGATCGGCTCGCTGACCGAGACGCTCGACGCCGTCGAGACCGCGCACAAGGCGGGCTATACCGCCGTCATGTCGCACCGCTCGGGCGAGACCGAGGATTCGACCATCGCCGACCTCGCCGTCGCCACCAATTGCGGACAGATCAAGACCGGCTCGCTGTCGCGCTCGGACCGCATGGCCAAGTACAACCAGCTCATCCGGATCGAGGAGGAGCTCGGCAGGCAGGCGCGCTACGCGGGCAAGTCGGTGATCAAAGGCTGATCCGGCTCATTTGGAACCATAAAAGGGCGGGGACATCCCGCCCTTTTTTGTTCTTGCAAACCTCGACCCGACCGGCCGTAACCGTCCATTAAGCACAATCGGGCGAAAAAGACTCAAATGGCCGCTTGCGTTCGCGGCCGCGAGGGTTCGGGTCATGTGGACACGTCAGCACAAGAAGAGAAACACCGGCCGGCTGATCATTCCGTCGTTGTGCGTGCTGTTCCTGACCTATTTCGGCTTCCATGCCTATCATGGCGAATTCGGCATCTATTCCAAGTATCGGCTGCAGGCCCAGGCGGCCGAACTGCAGGCCCAGCTCGACGCGGTCAAGGCGCGCCGGGTCGATTTCGAGCGCCGCGTCCAGCTCCTCCATGAAGGCACGCTGGAAAAGGACATGCTTGACGAACAGGCTCGAAAGGCGCTCAATCTCTCGCAGCCCGACGAAATCACCATCATGCTGCCTGCCTCGACGAAATAACCGAATTCCGGTTAATCGAACTTATTCGCAATGATTCTAGTCGCTTAGACGCATGCCAGCCATGCATTTTTCAGCATGGCGCAATGCACCCTTGCGTGTTAGCCTCGCTCAAATCGGTGGGGAGGCGATCGCTCTCCCTGAAATGTCCGCGAAGAGACGCCAACAGGGAGTGATGCATGGCCACCGCCGCCAGAAAAGCGCCTGCCAAATCCAAATCCAAATCCGACGGCAAATCGCCGAACCTTTCCGCACCAAAGCCAGCCGAATTCACCAAGGAAGAAGAGCTTTCCGCCTACCGGCACATGCTGCTCATCCGCCGCTTCGAGGAGAAGGCCGGCCAGCTCTACGGCATGGGCTTCATCGGCGGCTTCTGCCACCTCTATATCGGTCAGGAAGCCGTCGTCACCGGCATGAAGATGGCGCTGATCGAAGGCGATCAGATGATCACCGCCTACCGCGACCACGGCCACATGCTGGCGATGGAGCTTTCGCCGCGCGGCGTCATGGCCGAGCTCACCGGGCGCCGCGGCGGCCTGTCGAAAGGCAAGGGCGGCTCCATGCACATGTTCTCCAAGGAGAAGCATTTCTACGGCGGCCACGGCATCGTCGGCGCGCAGGTGTCGCTGGGCACCGGGCTCGCCTTCGCCAACCGCTATCGTGAGAACAAGAATGTCTCGCTGACCTATTTCGGTGACGGCGCCGCCAACCAGGGCCAGGTCTACGAGAGCTTCAACATGGCTTCGCTGTGGAAGCTGCCGGTGATCTTCATCATCGAGAACAACCGCTACGCCATGGGCACGTCCGTGTCGCGCTCGTCCGCCGAGACCGATTTCTCGCATCGCGGCGCATCCTTCAAGATCCCCGGCATCCAGGTCGACGGCATGGATGTCCGCGCAGTGAAGTCGGCCGCCGAGCTCGCCACCGATTGGTGCCGCGCCGGAAACGGGCCGCTGATCCTTGAAATGCAGACCTACCGCTATCGCGGCCACTCGATGTCCGATCCGGCGAAGTACCGCTCCAAGGAGGAAGTGCAGAAGATGCGCTCGGAG
>NZ_RZSL01000856.1:0-1977 GCF_003997355.1 Mesorhizobium sp. M1E.F.Ca.ET.041.01.1.1
ATAACGATAAGAAAGCTGCTGTAATGCGTCGGCATCCTATAGGCGATCCCGTCGCTCACGTCGTTGCCGCCATAGAAGGCTGAAGACATATCGCCGACCAACCAAGCCACGATATTTTCTCCACGCGATGTCAGGTAAGCACTCTGGAGCTTCATGACTATGGCGATCAGAACCCCCAAAACAGTACACCGAAAAATTCCACGCATCACTCTGAGGCTGGCTTCGTTGTGCTCGTGTTGATAATCCACCTCCGGCCGATTAGTCGCTGCTTCTCCAATTCTCCAAAGATCATGGATCACCGTATAGAGCAAAATGAGACCTACGAAGAACAGGTAAAAGCACAGGCACATGTATAGGTAAGCGAGCCCGGTGAATAAAATCGCTTCTGGAACCGATATGACCTCAGGGCGCACAATCGCTAACGAGCCCCAATCCGTCGCATAGTTGCCACCACCTTTCATCAGCGGGAGCAAACACACGCCGATCCACTGAAAAAGACCGGCGAACAGCACACAAATCAAAAAAACCGCCCAATATGAATACGAAGAAGCTTCTACGCTGCGCGTCCAGGCATCGTCGCTTTCCATCTTATTGCCATTCCCCACAAGCTTTGGGCGGCCTTCATCTTTCCAAAAGGTCACTAGCTCGGACACGAAGGCAAAAAACAGTGGCAAAAATACCATGAAGACGAATGTCCAGTTCGCTGTCCAAAGAAACCCAACCTGCTTGACGACGCCATCCGCCCGGCCATATGTCACGCTGTGAATCCCGGTAATATACGACAAAAACCCAAGAGCGGAGACACCCGCAAACACCGACGCCGGTAAATTTAGGGAAGATCCGTGACTAAAAAACGCCTCCGATTTCCTCGCCAAACTAAAACGTCGCCTCGGCCCCTTGGCGTCAGTATCCCGTTTTAGCTCTGCCGGAGACGCTGTGTCGTCATCGAAGGTCGCAGCCAGTGCTGTATCTGGAATCTCCTGTGCAACACTGCTTCCGGCTCTCTTCCATTCTCGTCTCTTGGCCGATAACCGCGATTGCGCCGCACTAAGCTCCATCTGCCATTCGCTGGTTGCCACCGGATCATCGCACCCAAAAACCCTCGCCAGCCAACGGATGTTGGCAGCGCTAATTCCCTTCTCGTTCTCTTGAAACCAAAGCTGCACTGTTCGCAGATCGACTCCAATCCGGTTGGAATCAATTTGTGAAATCGCTTCTGCAAGAAGCTCGGGCGTCCATGGGCCTGCAGGAAATCCATCTTTGCCCAATGGCCGACCCGCACCCGCAGCGGCTAATCGTTTGAATAATTCTTTGAAATGGCTGCCATCTCTTGGAGGGGGGACAAATAACTTTCCGTTCTTGAACAACTACTTACAGGCTCTGGTTTCGCTTCGTTTCACTAGTCTTCGTATCCTATCGTGCCATCGTCGCTAATCAACTGTTTATCAACCCGGTGCAACGGGGCGAGCGGGCGGAGCGCGGATCACTCGGAGCAGGAAAATGGCTGTTGAACTGGCGTGCAGCAACGAAGGAGCGCAGGAGACGGACGCAGTCGCGGATCTGATCGCGGCGCACCGCCGCGCCATTTCAGAGGTGGAGTGTCTCGGGAAACGTTTGATGCACGCCGAAGAGACCGAGGCGGAGCTGATCGGGCCGCGGCTTGACGCTGCGATGAAGAACGAGACGGTGATTCGACGCCAGGCAGCGATGGCGCCGGTTGCCGATGTTTGCGAGCTGAAAATGAAGGCCGCATATTTCGCGCGGCTCATGAACGACGGTTGGTGCGACGTGGATGCGGATGACTTGCATGAGCTGCTGCGATCTTTCGTGGACTTTCAAATCTAAGAAAAGAGGGCGGACATCCAAGACGCGAACGCGTGCCATGCGGCATAGGCCAACGCCGGCACCGCGATGATGGCGATGAATGCGAACGCGCCGGCTATTGCACCGTCCGTGCGGCCCTCGACAGGGTAGTAG
>NZ_RZSL01000857.1:0-1974 GCF_003997355.1 Mesorhizobium sp. M1E.F.Ca.ET.041.01.1.1
ATCTCCGACAGCGGGTTGGTCTGGTCCATGAACTGCGACAGCTGCGAGGAGCCGAAGAACTCGCGCACGGCGGCGGCCGCCGGCTTGGCGTTGATCAGGTCCTGCGGCATGACCGTGTCGATCTCGATCGAGGACATGCGCTCCTTGATCGCGCGCTCCATGCGCAGCAGGCCGACGCGGTACTGGTTCTCCATCAGCTCGCCGACCGAGCGCACGCGGCGATTGCCGAGATTGTCGATGTCGTCGATCTCGCCCTTGCCGTCGCGCAGCTCCACCAGCGTCTTGACCACGGCCAGGATGTCTTCCTTGCGCAGCACGCGCACGGTGTCCTCGGCCTTGAGCTCGAGGCGCATGTTCATCTTGACGCGGCCGACGGCCGACAGGTCATAGCGCTCGCTGTCGAAGAACAGCGAGTTGAACATGGCTTCGGCGGTCTCGAGCGTCGGCGGCTCGCCCGGACGCATGACGCGGTAGATGTCGAACAGCGCGTCCTGGCGGCTCTCGTTCTTGTCGACGGCCAAAGTGTTGCGGATGTAAGCGCCGACATTGACGTGGTCGATATCCAGGATCTGGATCTCGTCCTCGCCGGTGCCGAGCAGCACTTTCAGCGTCTTGTCGTCGATCTCGTCGCCGGCCTCGAGGAAGATCTCCCCGGTGGCGTAGTTGACGATGTCCTCGGCCAGATAGTTGCCGAGCAGGTCCTCGTCGGTCGCCTTGATAGCCTTGAGGCCTTTTTCGCCGAGCTGGCGGGCCTGGCGGGCGGTGATCTTCTTGCCGGCCTCGACGACGATCTCGCCGGTGTCGGCGTCGACCAGGTCGCCGACGGCCTTCAGGCCGCGGAAACGCTCGACGTTGAACGGGATGCGCCAGTGGTCGCCGGCGCGCTTGTAGGTGATCTTGTTGTAGAAGGTCGACAGGATCTCCTCGCCGTCCATGCCGAGCGCCATCAACAGCGACGTCACCGGAATCTTGCGGCGGCGGTCGATGCGGGCGTGCACGACGTCCTTGGAATCGAACTCGATGTCGAGCCAAGAGCCGCGATAGGGGATGACGCGCGCGGCGAACAGAAGCTTACCCGACGAGTGCGACTTGCCCTTGTCATGGTCGAAGAAGACGCCCGGCGAGCGGTGCATCTGCGAGACGATGACGCGCTCGGTGCCGTTGACGATGAAGGTGCCGTTCGACGTCATGAGCGGCATGTCGCCCATGTAGACGTCCTGCTCCTTGATGTCCTTGATCGACTTCGCGCCGGTGTCCTCGTCGATATCGAACACGATGAGGCGCAGCGTCACCTTGAGCGGCGCGGCATAGGTCAGGTCGCGCTGACGGCATTCGTCAACGTCGAATTTCGGTCCTTCGAACTCATACTTCACGAATTCCAGCATCGAGGAGCCGGAAAAATCGGAGATCGGGAAGACCGACTTGAAAACGGCCTGCAGTCCCTCGTCAGGACGCCCGCCCTTGGGCTCGTCCACCATCAGGAACTGGTCATAGGATGCCTTCTGAACCTCGATAAGGTTCGGCATCTCCGCAACTTCCGGGATCTTTCCGAAGAACTTGCGTACGCGTCTGCGGCCATTGAAAGTCTGGGTCTGGGCCATCGTCGCTCCTTAGCTCAAAACTCGGGACGAACCTCGCCGCGGTTCGCCTTGCACCAACGGGCCACCTCGCCGGCTGCCCTTGTCTGTTTTCCGGCTGCCCTGTCCAATCGCTTGGCGGCTGCCGGCTAAAACGGGAGAAAACCCGTTTCCTGAAGGCCGCTTCCGGCCCTCAGGAAAGAGGTTTTCAAACGTCTCGCGCAACGCATGCCTCCCTTTGCCAAAGGAGGGGGCGGACGGCGCGAGACCGTCCGCCCTCGCCTATTACTTCAGCTCGACCTTGGCGCCAGCTGCTTCCAGCTGAGCCTTGAACTTGTCGGCGTCGGCCTTGGAAACGCCTTCCTTGACCGGCTTCGGAGCCGCCTCGACCAGGTCC
>NZ_RZSL01000858.1:0-1969 GCF_003997355.1 Mesorhizobium sp. M1E.F.Ca.ET.041.01.1.1
TCCCCCAACCTGATGCGGCCGCGGCGCGCAGATGGTCGGCCGCACGGCGACGCTCTCCGAGCCGATCCAGAACGGCCGCGGCCGCATCAGGTTGGGGGATACGCTGTGGCGTGTCTCCGGCCCGGATCTTCCTGCGGGCGCGCAAGTGCGTGTCACGGGTGCCGCCGATACCGATCTGGAGCTGACAGTCGAAGCCGTCTGACCAAGCCAACTTCCAGGATGCGTCGAGATTTCAGGCCAGGCCCAACAGGCCGGCCTCACCGGACATCAACGCATCCTATGCCGCGCCAATGCGAAGCAGATCGTGCAGATGGACAAGGCCAACCGGGCGGCCGCCCTCGACCACCATCAGGCTGGTGATGGCGGACGTGTTGATCGTCTGCAACGCCGTCGCCACCAGCGTGTCGGGAGCCGCCGTCTTCGGCTTCTTCGTCATCACCTGATCGACACTCATTGACAGAAGATCATTGGCGATGTGGCGGCGGATGTCGCCGTCGGTGATGATGCCGATCAGCGCGCCGTCGCCGCCGGTGATCGCAACACAGCCGAAGCCCTTGCGCGACAGTTCGACGATCGCTTCGCGCATCCCGGTGCCCGACGGCACCAGCGGCAGCCGCTCGCCGACATGCATGATCTCGCGCAACTGCGTCAGGTTGGCGCCAAGCTGGCCGCCGGGATGGAAGGTGCGGAAGTGATCCGGCGTGAAGCCGCGCGCCTCGAGCAGCGCGATCGCCAGCGCATCACCCATGACCAGTTGCAGCAGCGCCGATGTCGTCGGCGCCAGCCCGTGCGGGCAGGCCTCCGGCACCGCCGGCAGGAGAAGCACCACGTCGGCGGCGCGCGCCAGCGCAGAAGTCTCGCCCGAGGTGATGGCGATGAGCGGGATCGAGAAGCGCCTGGAATAGGCGACGATGCCCATCAGCTCCTTGCTTTCGCCCGACCAGGACATGGCGATGATGGCGTCGTCCCTGGCGATCATGCCGAGATCGCCGTGATTGGCCTCGGCCGGGTGGACGAAGAAGGCGGGCGTGCCGGTCGAAGCGAGCGTCGCCGCGATCTTGGAGCCGATATGGCCGCTTTTGCCGACGCCGGTGACGATCACGCGGCCCTCGATCCGCGAGATGACCTCCACCGCGGCTGCGAATGGTTCGGACAAACCGTTATCGAGAGCGGTGGCAAGTGTCGCCACGCCGGCCTGTTCCGTCGCCACCGTTCTCAGCGCCGATTCGATCGCAGCCTGCCTGTCCGGCTGCTTTCTTTCTTCCGGCTGGTTACTTTCTTGGGACCCCGCATGCATGGCAGATGCCATTAGCGCCATGTCGCCCGCCTGTCCAACGGAATTGCCGTTTCACGCTTCCCGGGGGTTGCGAAAACGGCCCGCCTCAACCGTCCGTTAACCATCCGCCTTTACGGTTCGGTAAGTATGGCGCGACTGCGCCGCGCAAGCAGTGGTGACGATGTCCGGGGCCCAGCCTGAAACGAAAAGCGGTCGAAAGGGCATAGCCGTCAGCACACTGCTGGTGGCGGCGAGCGTTCTTGCCTTGCTGCGCCCGGCGCCGGTCCTCGCGCAGGAAACCGAGCTGCGCGGCGAGGTCTCCGAATCGGCAATTCTGACCGACCAGCAGCGCAAGGCCAGGCAATTGCGCGCGCAAGGATCGCAGGATCAGGCAGCTCCGGCGGCTGACAACCAGACACAAGCAAACCCCTACCAGCCGGAGAGCCCGGGGGCCGTTCCGGACGACGACCAGACAGCGGGCGCGACCGCGAGCATCTTCGACCAGCCGCAAGCAACCGACGACCCGTTCGCCGACGATCAGACCACGGCCCAGCCGCGCCGGCCTTCGACCGCCAGGCAGCGCGCAGCCGATGCCGACACAAAAAACGGTGCCAAGGCGACCGACAAGAAAAAGGCCAAGAAGAAGCCCGGGGAGACCACCGGCAGCACGGCCAAGACCGCCGCCGTCGGCGA
>NZ_RZSL01000859.1:0-1967 GCF_003997355.1 Mesorhizobium sp. M1E.F.Ca.ET.041.01.1.1
GGTGTAAGGATCCCACTCGGCGATGCGCTGGCCGCGCTTCACCTTGTCGCCGTCGTCCACGAAGATGCGCGAGCCATAGGCGACGCGGTGCGTGGCGCGCTCCTTGCCGGTCTCGTCGAGGATCAGGACCGCCATGTTGCGGCCCATGACCATCTGCTGGCCGTCGGAGTTGCGCACCACGTTGCGGTTGCGGATCTCGACCTTGCCCTCATAGGAGGCTTCGAGGAACGAGGAGTCCACCACCTGCGCGGTGCCGCCCATGTGGAAGGTGCGCATGGTGAGCTGGGTGCCCGGCTCGCCGATCGACTGCGCCGCGATGACGCCGACGGCCTCGCCCTGGTTGACGGGCGTGCCGCGGGCAAGATCGCGACCGTAGCAGACCGCGCAGACGCCGGTCCTGATCTCGCAGGTCAGCGCCGAGCGGATACGCACCGACTGCACGCCGGCCTTCTCGATCTGCTCCACGTCGCGCTCGTCCATCAGCTTGCCGGCCTTGACCAGCAATTCGCCGGAGACCGGATGGTTGATGTCGTCGAGCGCCGTGCGGCCCAGCACGCGCTGGCCGACCGAGGCGACGATCTGGCCGGCATCGACGATCGGCTGCATGGTGAGGCCCTTGTCGGTGCCGCAATCCAGCGAATTGACGATGCAGTCCTGCGCCACGTCGACCAGACGGCGGGTCAAGTAACCCGAGTTCGCCGTCTTCAAGGCGGTGTCGGCCAGGCCCTTGCGGGCGCCGTGGGTCGAGTTGAAGTACTCGAGCACGGTGAGGCCTTCCTTGAAGTTCGAGATGATCGGCGTCTCGATGATTTCACCCGACGGCTTGGCCATCAGGCCGCGCATGCCGGCGAGCTGACGCATCTGGGTGGGCGAACCACGCGCACCCGAATGCGACATCATGTAGATCGAGTTCATCGGCTTCTGACGGCCGTTGTCCTCGAACTCGACGGCCTTGATGCGGGCCATCATCTCGTCAGCGACCTTTTCCGAGCACTTGGCCCAGGCGTCGACCACCTTGTTGTACTTCTCGCCCTGGGTGATCAGGCCGTCATTGTACTGCTGCTCGTATTCCTTGGCCAAAGCCTCGGTGTCGGAGACCAGCTTCAGCTTGGTGTCCGGGATCAGCATGTCGTCCTTGCCGAACGAGATGCCGGCGCGGCAGGCATGCGCGAAACCGAGCGCCATGATGCGATCGCAGAAGATGACCGTCTCCTTCTGGCCGCAGTGGCGGTAGACGGTGTCGATCATCTTGGAGATGTTCTTCTTGGTCATCTCCTGGTTGGCGGTCTCATAGGGCACGTTGACGTTCTTCGGCAGAAGCTCGCCGATGATCATGCGGCCAGGCGTGGTGTCGTAGATCTTCGACACGACCTTGCCTTCGGCGTCGACCGTGCGGAAGCGACCCTTGATCTTGGCGTGCAGGGTAACGGCCTTGGTCTCCAGCGCGTGCTGGAGCTCGCCCATGTCGGCGAACACCATGCCTTCGCCCGGCTCGTCCTGGTTGACGATCGACAGATAGTAGAGACCGAGAACCATGTCCTGCGACGGCACGATGATCGGCGCGCCGGAGGCCGGGTGCAGGATGTTGTTGGTCGACATCATCAGCACGCGGGCTTCGAGCTGCGCTTCCAGCGACAGCGGCACGTGGACCGCCATCTGGTCGCCGTCGAAGTCGGCGTTGAAGGCCGTGCAGACCAGCGGATGCAGCTGGATCGCCTTGCCTTCGATGAGGATCGGCTCGAACGCCTGGATGCCGAGGCGGTGCAGCGTCGGCGCACGGTTCAGGAGCACCGGATGCTCGCGGATGACCTCGTCGAGAATATCCCAGACCTCCGGACGCTCCTTCTCGACCAGCTTCTTCGCCTGCTTGACGGTCGAGGAGAAACCCTTGGCGTCGAGGCGGGCGTAGATAAAGGGCTTGAAGAGTTCCAGCGCCATCTTCTTCGGCAGGCCGCACTGATGCAGCT
>NZ_RZSL01000085.1:0-16473 GCF_003997355.1 Mesorhizobium sp. M1E.F.Ca.ET.041.01.1.1
AGCTGCGGTCGGCCAATCGTTAAGTCACGCTAAACAGGCATGGGAAATAAAAGGTTAATTTCGAGATCGGGACGTACAGTTTTCTCGCCTCGGTTGCAGCCTTTCCCGGGTCGCCAAGGCCGCCGCCAGAACGGCACGTTAAGCTTTCCTGCCTATGCTTTGACGGACACATGACCCAGACCAGCGACATACCGCAAAGGCGGACGCTCGCGCGGATCGGCCATTTCGTGGCCGCGCGCCGGAAGCTGGTTTTCGACTATTTCTCGGCGATCAGCGGCGCCGGCGGGCGACTCGTCTTCTCGCTCGCCTATTTCGTGGCCTTGGCCAACACGCTGTCGATCGCCGAATTCGGCATGTTCGCCACGGCCTCGGCGGCAGGCGTGATGTTGTCGCGCGTGCTTGCCTTCGGCTTCATCTCGGCGCTCTACCGCACGGCAACGATCCGTCCCAACCTGATCGGCACCTTCACCGCCGGCTTCCTGCTTCTCAGCGTGATCTCGCTGCCGGTCCTCGCCGCCGCTTCCTACGGCGTCTACCTCATCTTCTTCGCCGGCACGGTGCCGCTGTCGGCCTTCGCCGCGGTCGTCTTCGCCGAAGCGCTGCTGTGGCGACCGGTGGAGGTGGTGCTGATCGTCAACAACGGCCTCGGCAAATTCGGGCGCGCCGCGGTGCTCGCGATCCTGGCGACAGCGCTCAGGGCGTTCGGCGCGGTGCTGTTCATGCTTGCCGCCCAGCACACGATCGGCGTCTGGTCGTGGTTCTACATCGGCGCCAACGCCGCCTCGCTGATCGTCGCCTTCGCCTTCTTCTATCCGCGCCAGCGGCTCAGACTGCGCACCGAGCTTTATTTCCGGCGGCTCGCCGATTCCGTCTATGTGGCCGGATCCGAGGTGCTGTTCTATTTGCAGATGGAGTTCGACAAGCTCCTGGTGCTGTCGATCGGCGGACCGCATCTTGCCGGCATCTACGCCATCATCATGCGGCTGGTCGATCTCACGGCAATCCCGATCCGAACCTTCTCGATGATGCTGGTGCAACGCATGATGCGCGCGCCGGAGCTCCTGTCCCGCTTAGCGGTCAAGAGCGGCATCGAAGGCGGCGTGTTCCTGGTCTCGACGCTGGCGCTCTTGTCGCTCGGCATCGTGCTGCACTTCTTCCCCAATGCGCTGGGCAAGAATGTCGCCGAGGCCGCGCCTCTGGTGGCACTCGCGGTCTGCGTGCCGGGCCTGCGCAATCTCGTCGAATACCAGGCAGAGTTGCTCTTCGCGCGCGGCCAGACCGCGGTGCGGGCGATCAATCTCGGGCTGCTCGCCGGCTTGAAGGCGGTACTGCTCACCTACGTGCTGACGACGATCCCAGACACACCCGATCTGGTGCTGTCGCTCAACATCGTCTTCCTGCTGCTTTATCTGGCCTCGATGCTGCTGACCTATTCGGCGATGCGTAGGCCCGCCAAAGCGGTCTGATCTAGCACTCGAGCGCGATCAGGCGGCGGATGCGGCCGACATCGGTGCCGATGAAGGATTGCATGCCGATCGCTACCTGCTCAGGCGCCATGGCATCGACGAAGCGGCGGAATTCCTCGTCCGAGAGCGCCTCGCCATTCCAGTGGACGCGGCAGAATTCAGCTGTGTCGTGGAAATGGCCGGCCCCTTCGAGCACGTCGTCGACGTAACGGCCGTAGATCATGCATTCGGAGAATTTGCGCGCCGAGCCGACGACGCTGACCCAGTTGCGCCCGTGCGCTTTCTCGATCCGCTCGCACATCGCATTCACTGACTCGCGGCGCCACGCGATCAGCGTCGAGATGTAATCGTGGTTCGAAACCTTCGCCGGGTCCATGCCGAGCGCCGAGCCAGCATTGTGCGACCAGATGCGATGCTCGTCGTGGCCGTCGCCGGCCAGCACGCCATCGCGCCGGAACAGCCGCGCCTTGCCGTCGCGCCAGAAGGCGCTCGTGTCGAACGGCTTGAGGAAGGCGACGTCGGAATCGCAAAAGACGAGCACGTCCTCCTGGGCGTGCGCGGCAATGGCGATGCGGCGCAGCTGCTGCACGTGCCAGCCACGCAGCGGCTGGGTCCTGAAACTCAACCAGACGCGGCGGCGGAACAGGCTGAGCGGATCGTCGACGGCCCGCAGCCAGCGCGGCAGCAGATCCTGTTCATCGACCACCGTGCGGCGGCCACCCTCCAGTTGGCGAAACAGCGCGACATCGCGGTGCTCGACGAGGATGTAGTGCCGCGCGACGCCGGTCACATGTCGGTCCATCGTCTCGCAGAGCAGCCGGCAGCGCTCGAAGTCCGGCGCGTAGCTTGCCGTCACGATCGCGGCCGAGGGCGTGCGCGGCAGCGGCTCGATCCTGGTGGCGGCATCGGGCACGAAACGGCTGTTCAACGGCGCGCCTCCGCCGGCCGCGGTTCGTGCGCCAATTTCTGCTTGAAAACGCGCCACAGGAAGAGCGGGTTGCCGACCACGTAGCGGCGCCACAGGCGGCCGGGCTCGATCCACAGGCGAAACAGCCATTCGAGCCGCAGGCGCCGCATCCACAGCGGGGCGCGCGGCACGGTGCCGCTCAGGAAATCGAGCAGCGCGCCGACCGCGATCGGCAGCGTGCAGTGACGGGCGTCGATGTGGCGCGCAATCCACAATTCCTGGCGCGGCACACCCATGGCGACCAGCAGCACGTCCGGCCGCAGCCTGGCGATGCGCTCGACGATCGCCGGCTCCTCGGCGGGGGAGAAGTAGCCGTCATGGACGACCACGAATTTGTGCTGCACGGCGAGCGCCGAAAGCTTGACCGATGCCGCCTCGGCATTGACCCGCGTCGCGCCGAGCAACGCCACGGTCAGCGGCCGCGTCGATGCCTGCAGGAAAGCCGGGATGAAATCGGTGCCGTTGAGATTGTCGGGGAAAGGCGCGCCATAGAGCAGCTTTGCCGCGATGTCGACGCCGACGCCATCCGGCAGCACGAGGAAGTCGTCAAGCGCTTCGGCAAACACCGGATCGCTGTAAGCGAGGTTGGCGTTGTGGGCGTTGAGGAAACTCACCTTGGTGAAGCGCCGCTCGGCGATCAGCCGGGAAAGCAGTGCTATCGCCTCATCCCACCGGATGGCAAGCACGGAGATGCCCAGTATCCTCTTCAGCGTATCGAAGCCGAAGGCGGAGCGGGCTGCGTGCATGTTCATGCAGCGACCTCCCGCCTGACGGCGCCGAGCTTCTCCAGCCCAAGCCCGATCGCGGCGTCGAGCGCCCTGGCCTGCCGGCGATGGAAAGCACTGCCATCGGCATCGCGAATGTCGGCCGCCGCCGCTTCGAGCGCCGCGGCGAAGGCGACGGGATCGTCGGTCATGACACAGTTTTGCGGCCGGTAACCGATGCCGCGCAGCGAGCGGCTGGTGGCGACGCAAGGCAGGCCAAGCTCGAACGTCTCGATGGTCTTCAACTGCACGCCGCTGCCGGCGGTGCTGATCAGCGGGACGACGGCGGCGCCGCGCACGAATGCCTGGGCGTCGGGAACCCTTCCGACGAACTGGACGCCGGGATGCGCCGACGTCACACCCGACGGCATGTTGCCGGCGATCCTGATCCGGAAATCCGGCCTGAGATGCGGGACGACCTTGGTCAAGAACCAGTCCAGCCCGATGCGGTTGGGCTGCCAGGTCCAGGTGCCGATCAGCGCCGCGTCGAAGTCGATGCGGCGCGGGCCTTTGTTCGTCGGAGCCCCGGCACGGGTCACCAGCGGCAGCACCGCCGAGCGGTCGCTGGAGGCGACACCGAGCGCGGCGCGATCCTCCTCGGCCAGCGTGAAGACGAAACGCGCGGCTCGGCAGAGACGCTCCTCCATCACCTCGAGCAGCATGGCCTCGCGGCGAAACAGCCAGCGTTGAAAAGCGCTGCCGGCCGCGGCGGCGTTCTCCTCGGCCGAACGATGCTCGACATTGTGCGCGACGAAGATCGACGGCCGATCGGCGAGAACCTTCTCGAACGCACCGGCGAACTGCACCGAATTCAGGACATAGCCGTCGAACGGACCGGCATTATCGATCGCGGCGCGGACGTCCGCGTCGGAAACGACGCGCAGCTTGACTGAGGAAAAGGTGAGGCCGCAGACAACCGCCTTGCCCAGCCAGATGAGTTTCTGCAGAGCCGGGGCGCTTTCGGTACGCACCTCGACGGCGTCAAGCACGATGGTGTTCTGCGGATCGGACGGCGTCTTTCCCGGCCAGATGAAGCCCATCACCGTGATGCGCGCGCCGGCACGCCGCAGCGCATCGATGATCGCGGCGTTGGCAATCTCGTAGCCGGAGGCGAGAGCGCCGTCGGGCACGATCGATGTGGCGAACAGCAGATGCATCTCACCTATCCATTGGTGCAGCCGGTAGCAAAACGCGGTGAAGCCTTGATTAAATGACACCGTCAAAGGCCAAACGC
Source organism: Mesorhizobium sp. M1E.F.Ca.ET.041.01.1.1 (assembly GCF_003997355.1). NCBI lineage: Bacteria > Pseudomonadati > Pseudomonadota > Alphaproteobacteria > Hyphomicrobiales > Phyllobacteriaceae > Mesorhizobium > Mesorhizobium sp. M1E.F.Ca.ET.041.01.1.1. The sequence continues at coordinate 4,432 of NZ_RZSL01000085.1, forward strand.
CTCGGTTTTGCGGAGCTCGCCGCGAAAGGTGATTAACGAAGCGTTATCATCGGGCTGCTATCGAGAATCGAACCCACACGGCTGGAAACGGATGATCCCTTTGCCATCGGACGCTTCGGTATCGATTGCGGGGGTATCGATCGCGGGGCGGTCTCCGGGGCTCGCCGCGGAGACCGTCGAAGTGGTCGTGACGCTGCCCACCTTCAAGCGTTCCCAGTTGCTGCTGGAAACGCTGGCGTCGCTCCAGGCGCAGAAAACCGAGCGGCATTTTGCCGTCATCGTCATGGAAAACGAGGCGGAGGCGCGCGAGGGCGCCAAGGCGGCACTGCCGCTGTTCGAGCGCGGCGAGATGCCGGGCCTCGTGATCATCGCGCATGAGCGCGGCAATTGCAGCGCCTACAATGCCGGCTGGCAGACGGCGATGCTTTACTTCCCTAACTTCAAACATCTGTTGGTGATCGACGACGACGAGACCGCCGCGCCCGATTGGCTGGAACGCATGTGCAAGGCCGCCGAGACGCTTCGAGCCGATATCGTCGGCGGGCCGCAAGTGCCGGTGTTCGCCGAACCCTCCCATGCGAGATGGGCCGATCACCCCGTCTTCGCGCCGCCATATCGGCAAACTGGCCGCGTGCCGGCGCTCTACTCGTCCGGCAACCTGCTGGTCGGACGCAATGTGCTTATCGCCATGGGGCCGCCCTTCCTCGATCTCAGGTTCAACTTCATGGGCGGCGGCGATTCCGATTTCCTGAGTCGCGCCGCCCAAAAAGGTTTCGTGCTCGGCTGGTGCGCCGAGGCAAAGGTAAAGGAAACGGTTCCGGCCCGTCGCGTGGAAGCCGACTGGATCCGCGCCCGCAGCCTGCGCAACGGCGTCATCTCCACGCTTGTCGAGAAGAAAAAGCGTGCGGGCACGCCGTTCGCCGGCGCCAAGGTTCTGCTGAAGAGCCTGGCGCTGCTTGCCGCCTCGCCGCTGCGCGGCGCCGTCCGGCTGGCGCGCACGGGCTCGCTGACAACAGGCCTTTACCCGATCTATGTCGCGCTCGGCCGGGTGCTTGCCGAACTCGGATATGCCAATGAGCAGTACCGGCAGCCTGAGAAGAACTGAGCGCGCGCCGCTCAGCGCCGCCTTCACGCGCGAGGGCATTGCGACGGCAATCGCGGCGCTGCTCTTTACCGTCATCATCGTCTCGTTCCGGCCCTTCCAGCCTGCGGGCGCCGAACTCACCGGCGACGGCGGCGACATCGTCAACCAGCTCGGCTTCGGATCGCTCGGCGCCATCTCCATCTTCTCGCTGCTCGCCTCCGCCGATCCGCGCGTCGTGCGCTCGCTCATCAGCCCGTCCTGGGCGCTGATGCTGGGCTTCTTCTTCCTTTCGGTGATCCTGGCGACCGATCCGCCCTCCGCCATGCGCGCCGCCTCCTTCACCATGATCGGCATCATCACCATGGCGACGATCCTGGTGCTGCCGCGCGACGCCGACTCCTTCGCCAGGGTCATCATCTTCACCGCGGTGGTGGTGATGGGTCTTTCCTATGTCGGGCTCATCGTCTTTCCGCACGAGGCATTGCACACCGCCGACTCGCAAGAGCCGGAACATGCGGGCCTGTGGCGCGGCGTCTTCACCCACAAGAACATCGCCGGGCCGGTGATGGCCTGCTTCAGCTTTGCCGGACTCTATCTCTGGCGGCGCGGGCAACGCTGGTGGGGCATCGGCATCTTCTCAGCGGCGATGATCTTCATGCTGCATACCGGCTCGAAGACGACCGCCGGGCTGGTGCCGTTCTCGATCCTGATCGTGGTGCTGCCAAGCCTCATCGGCGTGCGGATCGGCACGCCGATCCTGTTTCTGTCCGCGATCGTCGCGACCGCGGTCGGCACGCTCGGCATCGTCTTCATCCCGCCGGTGAAGCAATTGGCGGCGGTCTATTTCCCGAACCTCACCTATACCGGCCGCACCACGCTGTGGGAGTTTGCCGGCGAGATGCTGGCGAAGCGGCCCTGGACCGGCTATGGCTATGAGAGCTTCTGGGGAACGCCGCTGCTGCTCAACCAGGACCAGCCCTTCGACCGCCCCTGGGACATCCGCACCATCGTGCACGGTCACGACGGCTATCTCGATATCGCCGTGCTGATGGGCATTCCCGCGCTCTGCGTCGCGGTCTACACCTTCCTGATCGCGCCGCTCGGGGACTACATGCGCATTCCGTTGCGCAAGGAAAACATCTATCTCGGCGACTTCTTCATGATGGTGGTGCTGTTCACCGCGCTCAACGGCTTCCTCGAAAGCTTCTTCTTCCGCCGCGCCGACCCGGTCTGGCTTTTCCTCGTGCTCAGCGTGCTCGGCCTGAGGCAGGTTTCGCTGCGGCCGATTCCGGCTCGCTGCCCCCACTGATCCGCGAGCGAGCGACCGATCCCTCCCGACAGGGCTTTCCCGACGCCGCGCGACCGTTTATGGGAGGAGCCTTCTTTCGGAGGCTTCCATGACCATCAGGCTCGTTCTCGCCGGTTGCGGCAATATGGGTTACGCGATGCTCTCGGGCTGGCTGAAATCCGGCAAGCTCGAGCCGTCCGCGGTGTTCGTGGTCGAGCCCAATGCCGAATTGCGCAAGCGCGCCGAACATCTTGGTTGCCGCGTGGCGGCCGACGCTTCCGGCGTTCCGGCCGATGCCGTGCCCGATCTCGTCGTCATCGCCGTGAAGCCGCAGGTCATCCGCGATGTGCTCGCCGCCTACAAGCGCTTCGGTGACGGCAGGACCACCTTCGTCAGCATCGCCGCCGGGACGCCGGTCGCCACTTTCGAGGAGATCCTCGGCGATCTGGCGCCGATTGTCCGCTGCATGCCGAACACGCCGGCTGCGATCGGCAAGGGCATGATGGTGGTGTTCTCCACCCCGCTGGTCCTGGACGACGTCAGGCGTTTCGTCGCCGAACTGCTCTCGGCGAGCGGTGTCGTGACGACGATCGATGACGAGAGCCTGATGGATGCCGTGACGGCGGTCTCCGGCTCCGGCCCGGCCTATATCTTCCATTTCATCGAAGCGCTGACGGTTGCCGCCGAGAGGGCCGGCCTGCCGGCCGAGACAGCCAAGCTGCTCGCCATGCAGACCGTCTACGGCGCCGCCTCGCTCGCCGCCGAAAGCGACGAGGAGCCGGGCGTGCTGCGCCAGCAGGTCACCAGCCCCAACGGCACGACGGCCGCGGCGCTTGCCGTGCTGATGGGAGAGGACCGGCTGACGAAGCTTTTGACCGACGCGGTGGAAGCGGCGCGGCTCAGGTCGATAGAGCTGGGGAAGTAGCGCTCGCGCCGTACAGCATCTCGTCCTGCAGCCGGCGCAAGGCATAGAGCCTGGTCGTCTTGTCGGGCGCGGCGTTGTCGCTGGTCAGCAGTTCGCCCTTCCTGACCGGTTTCAACACCTTGCCGCCCTCGAGCAGCCCGACCGGCACGGCGCGGCTGGCGCGTGCCTCGCCGACCGTCATGGTCCAGGAGCGGTAGCAGGTCTCGCCGATGGCGTCGAAGGTTTCGCCGGCGGCGAGATCGCGCTTGGCGACGGCGCAGACCTCGGCCACCGGTTTCGGCAGCGGCACCATGTCGGGCCGACCGTAGAGCATAATGCGGGCCGCGGTCAGCGGCACCTCCAGCGAGGTCAGGTGGTAGGGCCTGAAGAAGCTGTAATAGGGGCCGTTGCCGACATGGAGGTCGTCCATCCGCTCGACGACGCGCGGATGCGTCGCCTCGACGACGACGAAGACGCCTGGCGCAACCCCCTTGCCGACGGTGTAGTCGACGACACCCTTCTTCGACAAGATGCCGCCATCCTCGCGCGGGATGAGCACCTTGGCGAGCTGGTCGCGGTCAGTCTTCGGGCCATGCATGCCCGGAACATCGGGCACCAGGCCAGTAGCGTTGGCGATGGCGCACATCTCGACCATGGTCTTGGAACCGTCGACGAATTCGACCAGCATGCGCGGATTCATGTTTCGGCGCAGCGCTTCTTCGCGATAGTCGTCGGGAACGGCGTCGTGGTTGAGAGGGTTGTTCTTGCCCTTGCCGGCCGAGACGATGGTGTAGCCGAGCGCCGAGGCGAACTCGATCAGCTCCATGCAGCTCGACGGCTCGTCGCCGGCGCCGACCGAATAGACGACGCCCAGGCGATCGGCCTGCTGCTTCAGATAGCAGCCGATGGTGACGTCGGCCTCGACATTCATCATCACCAGATGCTTGCCATGTTCCATGGCCATCAGGTCGAAATCGGCGGCGACGCCGGGCTTGCCGGTGGCGTCGATGACGACGTCGATCAGCGGATTGGTGACCAGCATCTCGTTCGAAGTGATGGCGATCCTGCGGCTTTCTATCGCCTGACTGACCTTGGAAGCAGTCTCGGCTTCGGCAGCCATCGCGTCGTCGCCGTAGGCGATGCGAATCGCCTCGCGTGCCGTGTGCGGGCGGCGGGTGGAGATGGCGGCGACCGAAATGCCCGGCATCAGCATGCCCTGGGTGACCAGATCGGTGCCCATCTCGCCGGAGCCGATGACGCCGATGCGCACGGGACGGCCCTCGGCAGCACGCCGGGCGAGATCGCGGGCAAGCCCGGTCAGGGCGACATTTGTCATACAAGAACGTCCATGCTTTGCTTTCAGCCCGCAATACAGGGATCGGTCCCCGTTTGCCAACAAAACCAGCCGCACATGGCAATTTCCGGCGCATGCCTTGCAGAACCGGAGCAGATTTGCCCCAGCAATCCCGCAGCCTTCGGGCTTTCGCAGCGCGAGCGGTCGGATGCTTGGGGAGGATGAGGTGGCAGGATTCGCGCCAGGTCCGATTTTGCCCGGAAATTGGCGCTGGTTGCAGGCGCCTTTGGCGATTCCGTATGCGGACGGCTATTTGTTAATCATGATCGCCATCGGTTTTGCCCGAATGGCAATCCAGACGAGCATCGTTTCTGTGCCATTTTTGCTACATCCGCCAAGACTAATGGCCGGAACCCCCGCTTTTAGAGGCGCCTAAATCATTAAGCGCTCACAACTTCGAAAAATCTGATAGATACTGGTCGCAAGCTCCGGTGGCAGGCTTGGGCAAATAAGCGCCGACAAAAACAAAAAAGGCGCGGGGATAGTCACGGGGTAGAAATGACCAGGACGGGTAAAGTGACCGTCGGCTGGCGCTTTGCGCTTGCCATGACGGTGTCGATGCTGGCTTGTGGAAGCGCCAGCGCACTCACACTCAAGGAAGCCGTAGCAGTCGCCGTCGAGTCCAATCCTGAGATTGGGCAGGCGATCGAAAACCGCGAAGCCATCGAATTCGAGCTGCGCCAGGCAAAAGGCCTCTATCTTCCCAGCGTCGATCTGGAAGCGTCGACCGGCGTTCGCCGCCTGGACAATCCTTCCCGTCGCGCGATCGGCGAGGAGCATGACGCCCTCTATCCGAACGAGGCCGACCTCACCGTTACGCAGACGCTTTATGACAGCGGGGCAAGGCGGGCCGAATTGAACCGCCAGGCCTCCCGCGTCGACGGAGCGTCTTTCAGAGTGCTGGAACGGTCCGAGTTCATCGGGCTTGCCGTTGTCCAGGACTATCTTGAATACATGCTGCAGGGGTCGATCGTCGCCGAAGCGAAGAAGAATCTCGCCTTCCATCAGTCTATACTCGGCGACATCAAGCAGGGCATCGCCGGCGGCGCGCTCAACGATGCCGACCGGCAACAGGCCGAGGAGCGCCTTTATGCCGCCAAGGCGCGCGTGCAAGAGGCCGCGGAGGAGCTCGAAGCCGCCAAGATCCGGTTCTTCAAGAATGTCGGCAAGCCGCTGACCAATGCGTCGCGGCCGGCCGATGTCGCCGGCGCGCTGCCGCGCTCGCTCGATGACGCGATCGGGCTCGCCAGGCAGACCAATCCGCGCGTCCATATGGCCAACAGCGACATCGACGCGGCGGCTTCGCTGGTCGACGCCGCGCGGGCGAAATACGGTCCCACGATCACAGCCGAGGGCGTTGCCCGGGGTGGATATGACATCGACGGCGACGACGGCGACACCAGCGACCTGCAGGCGCGAGTCGTGCTGCGCTGGAACCTCTATCGCGGCGGCATCGACAAGGCCAACGAGCAGGAGCAGATCCGCCGCACCAGCGAGCAGCGTCTTGCGCTGCATCAGGTGCTGCGCGAGATCGAGGAAGCCGTGCGCACCTCATGGGACCGCCGCTTCCGCCAGGCGGAACTCGCACAGACCCTGCGGCTGCAGGCTGCCACCAACGAAAAGCTGGTTGCGTCCTACCGCGAGCAGTTCAAGGTCGGACAGCGCTCGCTGCTCGACGTGCTCGACGCGCAGAACACGCGTTTCAACACCGCGACGCTGGCCGACACCTCGTCCTATGCGTCGCTGTTTGCCGAATACCGGTTGCTGGCCGCGACCGGGCAGTTGCTGAAGACGCTGAACATCCAGCCGGCGAAGCAGGCCACGGCCTACGCGCGAACGGAATTCGGCGTGCCGGAAACGGCAGACACCGAAACCTATGCGCGGACGCCGTCGGAGCAGAAGAACGATCTGCCGTTCGACATCCTCGCGCCGGTCAGGAAGAAGCAGCCGATGTAAACATCGATCTCTGGTCCTTCGGGGCGGATCGTGAACCAGCAACCCAACATCGTTTCGCCCAAGGAGGCTTTCAAAGCCTGCTTCTCGGCGATTGCAGCCTATCTTGGCCGGCCGAGCGCGGAGACCGTGCTGTTTGCCGGGGTGCCGATTTCGGAAACGCGCATCGAGCCGGACGACATCAGGCACCTCGCCGAACGCATCGGCCTCGAGGTCCGGGAGTTCAGCCATCGCGATTTCGTGCGCGGCCGCGTCGATCTTCCGGCCATCGTCTTCCGCGTCAGCCAACTGCCGGTCGCGCTGCTCGCCGAGACCGAAACCGGGCAATATCTGACGGCTCCGCAGGAAGACGGACGAACCGCGATCAGCAAATCGGAACTCGCCGGGAGCTACATCAGCGGCGGCGCCTCCTTCTCGATCACCTATGCCAACACCGCCGAGGAGATGACGGTGGGCAAGGCGCCGAGGATCGAAAGGCGCCATTGGCTGACCGGAACGATGGGAGCGTTCTGGCGCACCTATTCGAAGGTCGTGCTGTCGGCGATCTTCATCAACATGCTGGCGATCGCCTCGCCGATCTTCACCATGAACGTCTACGACCGCATCCTGCCGAACAAGGCGGTGTCGACGCTCTGGGTGCTGGCGATCGGGATCGGCGCGGCCATCCTGTTCGATCTGTTGCTGAAGACGGCCCGCGCCTCGCTCATCGACTACGCCGGACGCAAGGCGGATCTCAGGATTTCCTATCTGCTGTTCGAGAAAGTGCTCAACTCGTCCTTGTCGGCGCGGCCAGGGTCGACCGGCGAATACGCGAACCGCGTCACGCAATACGAGTTCGTGCGCGAGTTCTTCACCTCGAACACCATCAGCGTCTTCATCGACACGGCTTTCGTCTTTGTCTTCCTGCTGGTCATCTACGCCATCGGCGGCTGGCTGGTGATCATACCGGCTCTGGCCTTCGTTATCGCCGTCATAGTCGGGCTGGTGACACAGCGGCGTATCGGCAAGCGGGTCGCCGCTTCGATGAACGAGGCAGCGCAGCGCCAGGCGCTCCTGGTCGAATCCATCTCCACGCTGGAGACGATCAAGTCGCTGCGCGCCGAGGCCTACCTGCTGCGCAAATGGGGCGAGCACTCCAAGAACGCGGCCAACACGTCGGAAAAGATCAAGGAGCTTTCGGCAGCCGCCGGCAACATCACCGGCGCCATCCAGCAATTCGTGACCGTCGCGCTGGTGGTTGCCGGCGCCTATGCCTTCTCGGAAGGCCAGGTCTCGACCGGAGCGATCATCGGCACCGTCATGCTGGCCGGCCGCGCGGTCGCGCCGCTCGGCCAGATCGCCATCACGCTCTCCCGCTTCCGTCAGGCCATGCTGTCGCTCAGGATCATCAACACGATCATGTCGCAGCCGGAGGACCGGCCCGACACGGTCGGCTTCGTCAACCGGCCGATCCGCAGCGGCGCGCTGGTCTTCAAGAATGTCGGCTTTGCCTATCCGGGTACCGAAAACGAGGTCCTGCACGGGCTCAACATCGCAATCCGGCCTGGCGAACGCGTCGGCATCATCGGCCGCATCGGCTCCGGCAAGACCACAATGGGCCGCCTGATCGGCCGGCTCTTCCTGCCGACTTCCGGAGAGCTGCTCATCGACGGCATCGACATCCGCCAATACCACCCGTCGGAAGTCCGCGCCGCGGTCGGCATCGTCGCGCAGGCCGGCGACCTGTTTTCGGGCACCATCAAGGAAAACCTTTTGATGGCCGCTCCGGAAGCGACCGACGAGGAGATCATCGACGCCGCGAAGGCCGCGGGCGTCGACGACTTCGTCTCGCGCCATCCGCGCGGCTACGACATGAATGTCGGCGAGCGAGGCACCAATCTGTCGGGCGGCCAGCGGCAGGCGGTGGCGATCGCGCGGTTGCTGCTGACCAAGCCTAAGATCGTCTTCCTGGACGAGCCGTCGGGTTCGATGGACCTGGCCTCGGAACGGCAGTTGATCAAGCAGCTCAAGGTCGCATTCGACCGCAACACGACGCTGATCGTGTCGACCCATCGCTACAGCATGCTGGAGCTGGTCGACCGCCTCATCGTCATCGAGCAGGGCCGCGTGGTCGCGGACGGAGCGAAGGAACAAGTCATCCAGGCATTGCAAAAGGCGAATGCCTGACCGGGGCACGTTGGGGAATGTTTGCAAGGGAAGATCGGCCGCCGCTGTTCGCATCGGCGTCCGTCTACATCATAGGGGCCCTGTTCGTGGCCTTCACCGCCTGGGCATCCTTTGCCGAGGTCGACGAGATCGCGCGCGGCGACGGCAAGGTCATTCCCGCCTCCAAGACGCAGATCATCCAGGCGAGCGAGGCCGGCGTCGTCCAGGAGATCGCCGTCAAGATCGGCCAGACCGTGAAGAAGAACGACCTGATCATCCGGCTCGACAACTCCGGGAACACTTCGAGCCTCGGCGAGGAGCAGGCCAAGGCGCGGGCGCTGCAGGCGCGCATCGCGCGGCTTAAGTATGAGCAGAGCGGCAATGTCGAGGGATCGTTTCCCTGCCCGGCGGAAATCCAGAAGGTTGCGCCGGAAATCTGCGACAATGAACAGAAGCTGCTCGTGGCGCGCCGCGACAACTTCGAGGTGAAGCTGTCGGTGCTCAAGTCGCGCCTCGATCAGCGCGAGAAGGAGCTCGACGAGGCAACCGCCAATTCCGATCGGCTGTCCAAGAGCCTGGCCGTCAGCGACCAGGAAACGGCACTGGTGGAGTCCATGGTCAAGAAAGGGCTGATGGCCAAGACCGAGCAGATCCGCGTCGAGCGCGAGCAGACCGACCTGCATGGGCAGCTCAACCTCGCGGGCGAGACCATCAAGAAGACGCAGGCGGCAATCACCGAGGCGCAGCTTCAGGTCAATGAACTCGGCCTGCAGCTGCAGCAGGAGGCGTTGAGCGATCTGACGCAGGCGCTGGCCGACCTTTCTGTGGTGGACGAAACCATCCGCGGCGCCACCGACAAGGTGGCGAGGACCGACATACGCTCGCCCGTCGACGGAATCGTCAACACGCTCGACGTCAACACGCTCGGCTCCTTCGTGCAGCCCGGCGCAGTGGTGGCGGGCATTGTGCCGACCTCCGAAACCCTCCTGGTCGAGGCGCGGGTCTCGCCGCGCGACGTCGCTTTCATCCAGCCGGACCAGGACGCGCTGATCAAGGTCACGGCCTACGACTTTTCGATCTTCGGCGGCATCGAAGGCAAGGTTTCGACAATCACCGCCGACAGCCTAGTCGACCAGAAGACGGGCGAACCTTACTATCAGGTGCGCGTCGCGACCGAGAAATCCACGCTGCAAAGGAACGGCAAGACCTACTCGATCATCCCCGGTATGATCTGCTCGGTCGATATCAAGACCGGCCGCAAGACGATCCTCAACTACCTTTTGAAGCCCATCAACAAGGCGCGTCAGGAGGCGATGAGTGAACGATAGCGCCGCCCGCCCCGATACTTCGCGCGAACGACTGCTGCCGTCGCTCGCGGCCGAGGATTTCGGCCCGGAGTTCCGGGTCGTGGCGCGCGGCGGCGTGCGCCGCGGCATCCGGCTGGAGCGCGCCTTCTGGGTCTCGCTGAAGCAGATGGCCGAAAGCCGCAAATGCACGATCGGCATGCTGGTCGAGGAGATCGCCGAAAATCATCCCGACCAAGGCAATCTCACCTCGGCGATCCGGGTCGCATGCATGCGCGGCCTCGCCGAGGAAAGCATGGAGTTGCGCAAGCTCGCCTCGATCCGGACGATCAACGCGATCCTGGTCGCCTGCCCCTCGCCCGCCTTCGCGCTGTCGTCGTCGAAGAAGATCCTGGCGTTCAATACGGCGTTCCAGCAATTGGTCAGGCGTCAGTTGCCGAACGCACCTGGCGACGACGGCCGACAGGACCTCAAGCTGGCGTTGGACCTGAACGTCACCGACGTCTTCGCCCGGCTCGACGCGAATGGCGACACCCCGGTCACCACCGGCTTTGTCATCGGCGCCGGCGAGCGCCGCTACCGAGGCCAGCTCAGCGCGGTGCGCGCGCCGGTGGCCGAGCCGGAGCTTTTGATGGCGTTCGTCTTCAACGGTTAGATCGCACGCGCAGAAATATCGTCGGCTCGGATGGTGCCGCCTTGCCGCGTCGAATGCGTTGGAGATGGGTCGAAGCGCCTGTCAGTTCGCCCTGGGATTGAAGAAGGGATGGGCCGCGATCCTTCGCGCCCCCCTCTGTCCTGCCGGCATTCCGAATTGCCTGCACCGAAGCGGCGCTCAGAAGTCACGGCATGGACGTACAAGCAGCCTATTTCGCACCGATCGTCACCTCAGGCGCAGAGCCTTCGCCCGGAGCCACCGTCGCGAAACCGCCGGCGACGTCGGCGATTTGCGCGCCGGACTTCGATCCGTGGATCCAGGCGCGATCGGTGCTGAAGGAATAGAGCGGGACGTAGTCGGGAAGATCTCTGTCCATCGCCACATTGTTGCCGAGGCTGTCCAGGATGAAGGTGCCGCTTCCCGTGCTCACCGACAGCACGGCGTGGAAGAATTTCCGGCGGCGGTCCTGCAGCACTACGAGCGACATGCTTTGCGCCGGGATCCCGGCGCGCAACAGCGCCGCCATCTTCAGTATGGCGAAATCCTCGCAGTCACCGGCGCGATGCTCGAGGATCTCCGACGGTTTCGCCCAATAGTCGAGCTTGCCGTAGACGGCGCTGTCCTTGCGATAGGCGATCAGACGGTTGACGCTGCTGTTGACGAAGGCCAGCTTGTCGCGAAAGCCCTTGTTGCTGGCAATGTCGACGATCCCGGCAAAAGCCGCGTTCTCGCGGTCGCAGGCGCTGCCCGGCGTGCAATCGACGATCGCCTTGTAGACAGGCGCCCAGCGCGCGGCGACCGGGAAGTTGTGCATGGACAAGGCGACCGACCCGAACACGCCGGGGATGATCGCGCCGGTCTGGATAGGGTCAACCTGGATCGGGTCGATGCCAGGAGCGGCCTCGGCCTTCGCAGAGCTCGTCGCCGGATCGGCCGCAAGCGGTCCGTAGGCGCTGATGACGCCGGTTATCCGGTAGGCCGCGGCAGGCTGCCAGGGCTGCAGCCTTGCCAGCGAAACGCCGCCGAGAAGGACCGGCGCAGGCACCGTTTGTGAGGTCGGATTTGCCCCGGAAACCGCGCTGGCGGATGATGGATTCGCCACGCAGGCCAGGCCGATAGCCAGCAGCAGAACCTTGATCCCCGATGCCCCCGGGGCAGCTTTTTGTATTTTCATGACGCCCACCTTTGACTGTGGACGCTAGCAATCTTGTCTCAAATTATCGGAAAGGAAGGTGGGTAAGTTTCCGCGAATCAATCTATTCTATTTTCTGTCAAATTTTATTCAAATTTATACTTTAGTTTACCAAACCGGAGTCACGCCACGAAGTCGTCTGCGCGTCGCTTCCGCGGACACA
>NZ_RZSL01000860.1:0-1964 GCF_003997355.1 Mesorhizobium sp. M1E.F.Ca.ET.041.01.1.1
CGCCCGCATGCCGCGCACGCTGATCCTCGAGCCGACGCGCGAACTGGCGGCGCAGGTCGAAGAGAACTTCATCAAATACGGCAAGAACCACAAGCTCAACATCGCACTCCTGATCGGCGGCGTCTCCTTTGATGAGCAGGACAAGAAGCTGGAGCGCGGCGCAGACGTGCTGATCGCGACGCCCGGCCGCCTGCTCGACCACCGCGAACGCGGCAAGCTCCTGCTCAACGGCGTCGAGATCCTCGTCATCGACGAGGCCGACCGCATGCTCGACATGGGCTTCATCCCCGACATCGAGCGCATCTGCGAGATGATCCCGTTCACGCGCCAGACGCTGTTCTTCTCGGCGACCATGCCGCCGGAGATCACCAAGCTCACCGAAAAGTTCCTGCACGCGCCGGTGCGCGTCGAGGTTTCCAGGGCCGCCTCCACCGCGACCAGCATCACGCAGCGCCTGGTGAAGTCAGGCTCCAAGCCGTGGGAAAAGCGCGAGACGCTGCGCAACCTGATGAAGGCCGAGAGCGACGGGCTGAAGAACGCCATCATCTTCTGCAACCGCAAGGTCGAAGTGTCGGAGCTTTTCCGCTCGCTGCTGAAACATGATTTCGATGCCGGCGCATTGCATGGCGATATGGACCAGCGCGCGCGCATGCAGATGCTCGCCAATTTCCGCGACGGCAAGCTGCGCTATCTCGTCGCCTCGGACGTCGCCGCGCGCGGCCTCGATATTCCGGACGTCAGCCACGTCTTCAATTACGACGTGCCGATCCATGCAGAGGACTATGTCCACCGCATCGGCCGCACCGGCCGCGCCGGCCGTTCCGGCAAGTCCTTCACCATCGCAACCCGCTCCGACACCAAATATGTCGATGCCATCGAAAGGCTGATCGGCACCAAGATCGAATGGCATGACGGCGACCTGTCGACGGTTACCGAGAGCGAAGGCGAGGATTCGCCGCGCCGTGGCCGCGGCGCGCCGCGGCGCGCCGGCCGCAAGGATGAGGACCGCAAGGACCGGGGCGAGCGCAAGAAGGACCGTCACGCCAAGCGTGAAGAGACGCCCGACACTGCGCGCGAAGAGCAGCCCGTCGCCGAAGTGGCCGATATCGCCGAGCGCCGCGCCCGCAAGGACGCGATCCGCTCAGAGAACGAGCGCAAAGGCTCGGGCAATCGTCACGAGCAGCGCGGCGACGCCCGTGCGCAACGCGACCGCCCTGCCCGCCATCGCCAGGAAGAAGACGATGCAACCGTCGGCTTCGGCGACGACGTGCCGGCCTTCATGCGGATCGTCGCGAAGGTCTGAAGTCGATACCAGCATAGCCCGGAATGAAAACGGCCCCTGAGCGGGGCCGTTTCTTTTTTGCTGTCGCTTCGCCTGAAGCAATTCAGCCAAAGGCAGTGCCTTACATCGGACCTGGCATCATCTTGGTCGGCTTCTCCAGCATCGGGAACTCGGCCTTGGTGCATTTCACGTTCGGGTTCGTCGGGGCGAACATGCCGTTCGGATTATCCCTGAACAGCCAGGCATGCAGGTCGTAGTGGACGAACTCCCTCGGGATGAGAGGATAATGCCCCTCCATCGGCCCCATGAATTTCTGACCGAACAGGCTCGGTGCTTCCTTCACGTCCGGCGTCAACGGCACCAGCCATTCCACGCCGACCAGTTTCAAGCCTTTCTTCGTCGGCTCGTAGATCAGGACGTTGGGTTTCATCGGGTCTAGTGGCTTGCCAACGCTCGGAACGTTGACGAAATGGACGCCCATCGCGCCTTTCGGATAGTCCATCGTGCCCGGTATCTTCTCGCCGCTGTAGTAGACGCAGCCTTCGGTCGATAGATAGAGGTCGCGGATGGCGGCCGTGTAGTCCTCATATTTGGCCAGCGATTTTTTCAAGGCTTCGATGTCGGCCTTGTTGGCCTCCTCGGCTTGAGCCGCGGCCGCGCCTAGCCACGCGCCCAAGAGACC
>NZ_RZSL01000861.1:0-1956 GCF_003997355.1 Mesorhizobium sp. M1E.F.Ca.ET.041.01.1.1
CTTTAAATATTTGTTTTTAAGCAATTCCGAACGGAAACCGCTGCGCACTCCTGGAATTGCTCCCGCTGCGGAAAAGTCTTTCGGCTACTGCCTCAATCTTGAAATGAAAGTGTAATATTCATTTTACAGCACCGAGCATAAACATCTATACAGTAAGGTCAACTGAGGTGTTTTACAATTCTAACATCGCGATAATCTCATTTAGTCAAAGCTTGTATTAGGTTAGAGCTTGAGATGGGTTTGAGGTGGCAATCAATGGCACGTCTGCGATTCCTCACGACCTCCCTCCTGGCTGTTACTGCGTTGGTGGCATTTGCAGCGGTTTCTCACGCTGATCCTTGCGGCGTACTCAGAAGCCAGATGCTTACCGGACGCGGCACGGCCAATCCCGAGCTTGCCCAACTGCGGCGTCAGCTTGCCGCGATCCAGGGCATCGAAAGGCAGCGCCGCTGCACCGCCAGCAGCGCGATGGGCGGCTTTTTCAACGCCTGCGCCGACCTTGCCAGGAGCAGGGCCGAGGTGCAGCGACGGATCGCCGGCATCGGCAATTCGGGCCGCGACGATCCGCAGGCGAGATATGCCGCGCTCGGCTGCCAGTCGGCGCTCAAACGGCAGCTCGCGGCCAAGCCGCAATCTTCCGGCACGACGTTCGGCAGCAATGCGATGCTGTTTTGCGTGCGCCTTTCGGACGGCTACTTCTTCCCGGCGCCGAACTCGCAATTCACGCAAGGCGCCGATCTCAAGGACACGGTCGATCAGTGTCGCTATATCTGCGACGATCCCAGCGTCGATCTCTATACGCTGGGCGATCCGAACCTCGAGACCGACCAGATGGTCGCGGTCGACACGCGCAAGCCATATACCGAGCTTCCAACCGCTTTCCGGTATCGCGACGACGCCAGCTTCAAGGCTTGCGACCTCAAGCGCTACCATCAGCGCGTGGCCGAGCTCAGGGCGCGCACCGTGACGCCGGGCAACATGCAGAACGCCATCATTCCGTTGCCGACGGCAAAGCCCGATCTCGGGACGGTTTCGGATATTCCGCTACCCGCGGCAGCGGATGCAAAGGTCCGTGCGACCGCAGCCGAAACCGGGGCGGCGGAAGACCAGGCGCCGACCATGCCGGCCGGATCGCGGCCGGTGCGGATGATCGGCCCTGCCTTTTTCCCGGCGGATTGATCCCGGCCGGCGGCTTCGACCGCCAGTGCTGGGGAACTAGTCGCATACGACGCGAAAGCGTTTGCCGGGCTCGCTGACATTGTGGCAGGCCAGCGCCTTCTCCGGGCCGGAAGACGCATCCGGCAACTGCGTATCCACTGGCCGCCTTGCCGGCGGTGGCTTCCGGTATCTGCGCGGCGCCGATCTTGCCGGCTCGGGAGGCGCCGGAAAGACGCCGGCTGCCACCGGCGGCGGGCTCACTTGCGCCTGCTGCGGAGGCTTGTCCCAGACACGCCTGACGTCGAGCTGTCGCGGAATGATCACCGTACCGTCGTCGCTGCGCGCGCAGCCGGTGGCCGCAAGCAGCACCGGGCAGAGAACGAGAGATAGAATTCGACCGAACATCAGCAGCACCCCCGGCTAATTTATAACCCGGCAGCGGCTGGATCGCCAACGGACGGATTACCGCAGCGAGCATCGGACCAGCGTCTGACTAGAGCCCCGAAACGGATTCGGGCAACGCGCTTTGGTTCTGCTTTACGCATGTCGTTTCCCCCAAACCGCTGCACGCTTTTGGGCGACATGCGTTAACGGCGTCGGATGCGTTCGGTTGCGAATCGTTAAGGTTAGCGGATCGTTAATGCTTGTCGGGCACATTCCGCCGACGAACTGGCGAGGTTCGGCCTGGGGGTAGGAATGGCTGATACGGACGGGACGGTCGGTGCGCGCGGCCCGCGCGATTTCGAAGGCGCGGTTGGGCGCGGCGAGGCGGCGGTCGCCGGCGCCCAGGATCAGCAT
>NZ_RZSL01000862.1:0-1954 GCF_003997355.1 Mesorhizobium sp. M1E.F.Ca.ET.041.01.1.1
GTTAATAATTAGTTAATGTGTAAATTTTGAATCTAATTTTGTACTAATTGAATTCTCGCGACCGCAACTGCAGCTTACTTTTTGCAGATTTGAAGTTGAATTTTTCAGGTGCAAAGTCGTGACACGGTTGTCGCCGATTGCGGCCAATGGGGCGACTGGTTTCACCGGCGGAAGATCAGTGCGTCCGGGTGCGGACGTGAGCGGCCCACCGATCCTCGTCAACTGCATCCGCGGGAGGGCTGCTGCTTTGCGGCAGCGGCGCGTTCCCGGCAGCCTGTCACATGATGCAGAAGGTCTTGTAGGCATCCACCGCGCTCTCGTAGTCCCAGAGCTCGTCGGTGGAGCAGTCGCCCCAGCCTTCCTTCTCGCCGCCCGCGGACAGCGAAGGATCGCGCCCGCGAAAAATAGTTGGCGAGGTGGGCAACGATGTGCGTTGCGCCTGCCTGACGGGCAAACCGGAAATTGTCGGGCGTCAGCGACTCCCGGTAGAGGCCAAGGCCGATCTTCATGGTCCTACTTCACGCCGATGCCGGCGGTCAGGCCGCCGTCTATTTTGTAGTCCGCGCCGGTGCAGAAGCCGGCTTTCGACGAGCACAGAAAGGCGATGAGCTCCGCCACTTCCTCCGGTTCGCCGATGCGACCAAGCGGATGGGCGGCGCCGAAGCGCCTGTAGGCCTCCTCGACATCGGCATCGCTGCCGCTTTCACCGCGCGCGGCCTTCTCGAGAATCGGCGTGCGGATCGAGCCCGGGCTGACCGAATTGACGCGGACGCCGGCCGCCGCGTAGTCGAGCGCCAGCGAACGCGTCAGCGTGTGGATGGCGCCCTTGGTCGTGGCGTAGGCGGCGACATTCTGCTGGCAGGCGAAACCCTGCACCGAGGCGACATTGACGATGGCGCCGCCGCCACGCTTGATCATCTCGGGGATGCCGAAATGCGCCGTCAGGTAGATCGAGCCGACATTGACCGTCATCGCCTTGTTCCAGGTGTCGAAATCGGTGCTGGTCGCGGTTCCGTACGGATGGACTGCCGCCGAATTGACGATGACATCAAGGCCGCCGAAGCGCTCGACGCCGGCCGCGACGGCGTCGCGGACCTGGTCGGAAACGGAGACGTCAGTGTCGATGACCAGCGCGCCGGCTTCGCAGCTTTCCAGTTCGGCCCTCATCGCGGCATTCGCCGCGCGGTCGATGCCGCAGGCGACGATCGCGGCACCCCCCGCCGCGAGGCGTCTGGCGGTTGCGAGGCCAATTCCGGTCGTCCCCGTCACCAGGACCACCTTGCCGTCGAAATCCTTCATTGCGGGAACTCCTTCAGTCACTGTCGGAAGCCGGTTCTTCCGGCAGGAATCGCAGGGCGAAATCGAGGTGGCGGCTCATCAGGTAGGCGTAGGCCAGCCTGTCGCGCGCGCGCAGCGCAGCGATGATTTCGTCATGCGCGGCGCGGGTGTCGGCCAGCACCGGACGCATTTCCTTGCCGATAGTCATGATCCGCAGGATCACCGGGGAAAGGAAGGAGTAGATGTCCGTCAGCATGCGATTGTCCGCCAACGCGACCAGCGCCATGTGGAAATTGAAATCGTTCTCGGCGGCTTCCTCGATCGAGCGGCTCTCGACGATCCGGGCATTGATCTCGTCGAGCGCCTCGATCTGCTCGTTCGTGGCATGGAGCACGATGTGGTCGCCGATGCCGACTTCGATGATGCGCCTGAAACCCTGGATGTCGGCGAAGGACGAGCGCGAGACATCCATGTGCGCGGCGAAGAAATTCTGGATCGCGATGCTTTGCCCGTCGGCCAGGACGGCGCCGACGCGGGGCTTTGGCTCGATCAGCCCATAGGTCCGAATGGTGCGCAACGCCTCGCGCACCGTGTTGCGGCTGGCGCCGGTGATCTCGCTGAGCTCGCGCTCCGTCGGCAGCACGTCGCCGACATTGAGCTGCCGCGCGCGGATGCT
>NZ_RZSL01000863.1:0-1951 GCF_003997355.1 Mesorhizobium sp. M1E.F.Ca.ET.041.01.1.1
AGCGGCACGCCGGCCATGGCTGCCGCCTCGATCGAAAGCGAACAGAGATCTTCCGGCTCGAGATTGTGCAGGTGATTTTTGCCGCAGGCGCGGGCGATGGTCTGCGCCTCCAGCGTCATCACCTTCAAGTAGTTTGCGAGCCGCCGTCCGGCCACGATCGGGTCGACCCGCTTCATCAGCTCGGGGTCCTGCGTGGTGATGCCCGCCGGGTCCTTGCCTTCATGCCAGTCGTCATAGGCGCCGGCGGTGGTGCCGAGCGCGTTGTAATCCGCCTCCCAGCGCGGATCGTTGTCGCCGAGCGCGACCAGCGCCGCCGTGCCAATCGAGACCGCGTCGACACCGAGCGCCAGCGCCTTGGCGACGTCGGCGCCGTTGCGGATGCCGCCGGAAACGATCAGCTGCACCTTGCGGTGCATGCCGAGATCCTGCAGCGCCTTCACCGCCGGCCTGATGCAGGCAAGCGTCGGCTGGCCGACATTCTCGATGAACACTTCCTGCGTGGCGGCGGTGCCGCCCTGCATGCCGTCAAGCACCACGACGTCGGCGCCGGCCTTCACCGCAAGGGCGGTATCGTAATAGGGGCGAGCGCCACCGACCTTGACATAGATCGGCTTTTCCCAGTCGGTGATCTCGCGCAGTTCCAGGATCTTGATCTCGAGATCGTCCGGCCCGGTCCAGTCGGGATGACGGCAAGCCGAGCGCTGGTCGATGCCCTTGGGCAGCGTGCGCATTTCGGCGACGCGGTCGGAGATCTTCTGGCCAAGCAGCATGCCGCCGCCGCCGGGCTTGGCGCCCTGGCCGACGACGACCTCGATCGCATCGGCGCGGCGCAGGTCGCGTGGGTTCATGCCATAACGCGAGGGCAGGTACTGGTAGACCAGCGTCTTGGAATGACCGCGCTCCTCCTCGGTCATGCCGCCGTCGCCAGTGGTGGTCGAGGTGCCGGCGAGCGTGGCGCCGCGGCCGAGCGCTTCCTTGGCCGGACCGGACAGCGAGCCGAAGCTCATGCCGGCAATGGTGATCGGGATCTTCAGCTCGATCGGCTTCTTGGCATGGCGCGAGCCCAGCACCACGCTGGTGTCGCAGCGCTCGCGATAGCCCTCCAGCGGATAGCGCGAGATCGAGGCGCCGAGGAACAAAAGGTCGTCGAAATGCGGAACCTTGCGCTTGGAGCCGCCGCCGCGGATGTCGTAGATGCCGGTGGAGGCGGCGCGGCGGATTTCCGAGAGCGTGTAGTCGTCGAAGGTCGCGGATCTGCGCGGCGTCGTCGGAGGATTGTGGTAGCTCATGGTCGTCCTCAGTATGCGTCAGCGTTATCGATGTTGAAGTTGTAGAGCGTACGGGCCGAGCCGTAGCGGGAGAACTCTTCCGGCTTGGCATCCTTGATGCCGGCGCGGTCGAGCAGGTCCTGAAGCAGGGCGATGTGCTCGGGCCGCATCTCCTTCTTGATGCAGTCCGCGCCCAGGCTCTTGACCTTCCCGCGCACGAAAAGCCCGGCCTCATAGATCGAGTCGCCGAGCGCATCGCCGGCGTCGCCCAGCACCACCAGGTTGCCTGACTGCGCCATGAAGGCCGACATGTGGCCGATATTGCCGCGCACGACGATGTCGATGCCTTTCATCGAGATGCCGCAGCGCGAGGAGGCGTTGCCCTCGATGACCAGCAGGCCGCCGCGGCCGGTGGCGCCGGCATACTGGCTGGCGTCGCCTTTGACCACGATCTGGCCCGACATCATGTTCTCGCCGACGCCGGGTCCGGCCGAGCCGTGCACGGTAATAGTGCCGCCATCATTCATGCCGGCGCAGTAATAGCCGACGCTGCCGCGCACATCGATGCTGACCGGCTGGTCGACGCCGACGGCGACCGAATGGCTGCCTTTCGGATTGAGCACTTCCCAGGCGGTCTCGTTCGAGCCGGGGGCGAGATTGTGCAGCGCCTGGTTCAGCTCGCG
>NZ_RZSL01000864.1:0-1946 GCF_003997355.1 Mesorhizobium sp. M1E.F.Ca.ET.041.01.1.1
CACTCTGGCAGCGGGGCTGCGTCTTCGCGCGAAAACGGCCAAGCATCTCCAGTCCCTAAGCCAGAACCGGGAATATCTCATCACCCGCTATGGCCCGGAACTAGCGGCGACCGCCTCGCAGATAAACCGCCTCACCGCCACCCTTGAAGAGGTGGCGGCAAAGGTTACGGCATTGATCGGGTCGTCGGCCAGGTCGCTGCAGGCAGACGCATCTGCCGCCGGCGAGCTTCAAGGCCGGGAATCGGCGGCCTCCTTGTCCGCGGCGACCGCCAATTGAACGACATGATGCACCAGGAACACATCAACGAGGTACGCGGCCTCGTCCCGTGAAATCGGCAGCATGTCTGCAGTGATTTCATTGTCGATATAACACTCGGCATCCCAAAGGGTGCGAGTCAGTTCCTCGTTGGCCGGCTCAATCCGCCCAATGACCCTTTCGAACGCTGCGTTGGCGGCCTCGATAAGCACGGCACGGTCGGCCCCGGCGACTGGCAGGGACGCAATAACGGCATGGGAATCCATGACGAACGTTTCCTTCTTGGAATGGCGGTCTCTTGCCTCAGCATTTTCGGTCGCCATGCCGACGCTGGTTCTTGAAGGGGTGGCTAGTCTAAGCGCCAGGCGCCACCCTTGTGCTCACATGCGCGGCCGCAGGATACGCGAGAATTCGGCAGATGCAATCGAAGGTGACTTCATCAAGCACGGCTTCGCTAGAGACAGAAGCAGCGCCGGCCCGCCGGCAGCTGACAAAAGACGTAGGAAGCATCCTTCTTCTTAGTGGACCCGGTTCTAACCATCTGCGGCTGCTCCAGCCAACGCCGGAAGTTCCTCGGGTCGCCTGCCTGCCAGCACGACGGCATCCTTGACCACGCTCGCCCACCAAGGATCGTCGTCACGGGCAAGACGGCTGAGATCCTCCATGTCGAGGCCAACGACAGTCGGGGTGAAGCCCAACCGCTCGGAATGAATGGCAAGGCTGTCCCGAACGACATCGACAACCGCTGCGAGGTCGGCAGATCCCGTGACGACCCCGACATCCAGATCACTTCCCAGGCGGTCCGCTCCGCGCGCAACGCTGCCGTACAGCCAAAGGCTCTTGACGAACTGCTTCTTGTCACCAGGACTATCGGTAACGGCATCGATGATGGCTGCGAACCGACGTTCCTCGGCAGCAAAGAGGTTCTCGATTGCTTTGGAGAAGTAGTGTTCGGCATTCAAGCGGTACAGTCGGCTGTACCCTGACCCCTCTGCCGACACGACGCCCGCTTCCCCGAGCGATATAAGGCCCAGGCGGGTGCTGCTCTTCGATATCCCGGCGCGACGACCGATATCCGAACTGGAGAGGTACCCGCCATGACGGACAAGCACGCGCAAGACCCGCACGTTCGAGTCGACCCCGAAGACAAGGTCAAGAGGATTTCTGATCGCGCTCTGTGGAACCGTTCTCGCCACGGAGGACCCATTTCATATCGGATCGATCGTTCAGATATCAAAACAATCGATCTAATATTAAACCTTTCGACCCGTTATTAAACCGATTGCCAACATCGTGCAATCACAGCCAGCGACTCCGTTCGTTCTTGGCTTCCGCGAAATGACGCGACGCTCTGAAACCCGTTTCGGATGAGAGCCTCCGCAGCCAGGACTTCTCCGAGGATGCCGAGTCTCGACGTACGGCGAACCCGTCCAATGAATTCCTTCCATTCCTCACTCCTCGATCCTTGTCCGACCGCCACCTGAGCCACTCGTCCCATCCCAGGCGAGTGACCGGCTCGGCGTTCGCGCAGCATAGGCCGCACTCTATGGCTCGCTGTCGATATAGAGCCGGCCATGCTGCGCGGCATCTATCCTGTCTTCCTGTCGTCGCCGTCTACCAGCTTGAGCCGCGGCTGCTGTGCGAGCAGCTCGACCACCTCGCTGGCATCGAGCGTCCCCCTGATGAACAA
>NZ_RZSL01000865.1:0-1943 GCF_003997355.1 Mesorhizobium sp. M1E.F.Ca.ET.041.01.1.1
ATCCAATCTATCTCGATGGTTTTGCCACTCTACCCCTTGCGCCTGAAGCTCGCGAGGCGATCCTTGGTGTTTGGGCGCAACCCGGCAACGCCGGTTCGCCCAACGTTTCAGGCGAGATTGCCGCACGCACGATTGCCGACGGCCGCGAATTGGTAGCCGATTTAATCGGCGCCGCGGCAAGCGAGATCACGTTCACTTCGGGTGCGACTGAAGCCAACAATCTTGCGATTTTGGGCGTGGCACGCTTGGCTCGCAGATCGCAACCGAACCGGAAACGCATCGTCGTTTCGGCAGTCGAACACAAGGCTGTGTTGGAGCCTGCACACGCCTTGCAGTCCGAAGGATTCGAAATCAGCATTGCCCCCGTCGATCGTCAAGGTCGGCTTGATCTTGCCGAATTTGCGCGCCTCGTCGACCGAGATCTTCTCCTTGCATCAGTGATGATGGTCAACAACGAGACCGGCGTCATTCAGCCCGTCAAGGAAGCTGCTGCCTTGGCGCATGCGAGCGGCGCGCTCTTCCATAGTGATGCGGCGCAGGCCGCCGGCAAGATCGACGTTGACGTCATCGAGCTTGATGTCGACTACCTCACCCTTTCGGCCCACAAGTGCTATGGTCCGATGGGCATAGGGGCTTTGTATGTTGCAGCATCGGCGCCGAAGCCGCTTCCACTGACTTTTGGTGGTGGCCAGCAAAGCGGTCTGAGGCCCGGAACTGAGCCGGTCGCGCTCGTCGCTGGCTTCGGTGCGGCTGCTCGGGTCGCGAGAGATCGGCTTGAGTCCGACAAGGAGCATTGCTCCGCGTTGATTGAACGCTTGCTTGAGACGCTAGAAGAACGGCAGCTTCGCTTTAGTCGGGTCAGCGGCGATGCGCCCACGGTTCCGGGCACAGTGTCCATCCAGTTCTTCGACGTCGATGCGGACGAGCTCTGCGCCCGCGTTGCGCGCCGCGTATCGCTTTCAACAGGATCGGCATGCACCTCAGGGCAAATCAAGACTTCACATGTGCTTGAATCCATTGGCCTTTCCGAAATAGAGGCTCGTTGCGTTATTCGGATTTTTTGTAATCGCTATCAGAATTCCGAAGAGATACTGAGCGCAGCTAACCACATCGTTGATGCTGCCGCGCTATCTCGCCTTGAAACTGGAGAGCTTCACCAGTAAGGTCCCTTTCATGGGACGCGCTGCGATAAAGATCGATTCGAGAGGGCAGTTTGCGGGACACGAGACGTTCCCGCTCCGACTGCTATGGTTGAAGAAAGCCTTTGATGCAATCGGCGGCGGAGCCGATTCCAGAACATTTCAGGAACAAGATGCAATAGCCCGTTTCGGCGTCGGGCGCAATATGGCCGTGTCGATGCGCTATTGGGCGCTCGCGTCGGGCTTCTTCGCCGAAGTTGATCGCATGATTGCACCAACCGGGCTTGGTCGCGCCATTCTCTCCGACGATGGTCTCGATCCTTACCTCGAGCAATCATCGACGATTTGGTTCGCTCATTGGCATATCGCCAGCACGCCTGCGATGACAACAACTGCGTACTACGCGTTCAATTTGCTCAACGCGATCGAGTTTGATCCGGCCATGTTGCTCGACCAGCTCATGACCTTGGTAGAGAGCAGCGGATGGCGGGCAACGCGCGGAACACTTAAGCGCGATATTGAGGTTTTCTTGCGCAGTTATGTGCGGCGGGCGGATACTCTCAGTGAAGACGCCGCGGAGCCTCTGCTGGCCGAGGTTGCATTGATCCGGGAAGCTCGGCTTGGCGGCTGGTACGAGTTTGTTCGCGGTCCGAAGCCGGGCCTCCATGACGCCGTTTTCGCTTACGCGCTTGGTCAGTTCTGGGAACGATCCGGCGGCGCGAACACATTGACGGCTGAACAGATCTGTTATGGAGCAGGCTCGCCAGGACGCGTTTTCAAACTCGATGAAGGCGGCGTGGTTTC
>NZ_RZSL01000866.1:0-1941 GCF_003997355.1 Mesorhizobium sp. M1E.F.Ca.ET.041.01.1.1
GTGTCGTAGGTCTTGAACGACATCGAGGTGTAGCCCTGGCGGGCGAACTGGATGACGCGGTAGATGTAGTTCTCCGGCACGGCGTCCTTCTTGGCCGCCTTGATCTCGCGCTTCAGCGCGGTGTTCAAAGCCGGGTCGAAGCAGTCGTCGTCATGGCCTTCGCAGTTGACGCAGGCCTTCATGATCGCTTCGAGGTGTTTCTTGACGATCTTCGAGCCGGTCACCAGCGAGGCGACCTTCTGCTCCTCATTGACCTTCCAGTCGATGAATTCCTCGATATCGGGATGGTCGGCGTCGACGATCACCATCTTTGCCGCGCGGCGCGTCGTGCCGCCCGATTTGATGGCGCCGGCGGCGCGGTCGCCGATCTTGAGGAAGCTCATCAGGCCGGACGAGCGGCCGCCGCCGGACAGCTTTTCGCCTTCGCCGCGCAGCATCGAGAAGTTCGAGCCGGTGCCGGAACCGTATTTGAACAGGCGCGCCTCACGCACCCACAGGTCCATGATGCCGCCCTCGTTGACGAGGTCGTCCTGCACGCTCTGGATGAAGCAGGCATGCGGCTGCGGATGCTCGTAGGCGGACTTGGACTTGGTCAGCTTGCCGGTGAAGGGGTCGACATAGAAGTGGCCCTGGCTCGGACCGTCGATGCCATAGGCCCAGTGCAGGCCGGTGTTGAACCATTGCGGCGAGTTCGGCGCAACGCGCTGGGTGGCGAGCATATAGGCGAGCTCGTCGCGGAAGGCGCGCGCGTCTTCTTCCGATTTGAAGTAGCCGCCCTTCCATCCCCAGTAGGTCCAGGTGCCGGAGAGACGGTCGAAGACCTGGCGGGCGTCGGTTTCCGAACCATAGCGCTCAGCCTCGGGGAGCTTGGCGAGTTCGGCCTCGTCGGCTACCGAGCGCCACAGGAAGGAGGGGACGTCGTTCTCCTCGACCTTTTTCAGGCGCGCCGGCACGCCGGCCTTGCGGAAATATTTTTGGGCCAGGATGTCGGCCGCGACCTGGCTGAATTGGGCCGGCACATCGATGTTGTCCAGGCGGAACACCACAGAGCCGTCGGGATTCTTGATCTCCGACAGGGCCTTGCGGAATTCGATCTCCGCATAGGCTGACTGGTCTGGCTTGGTGAAGCGACGCTCTATGCGCATTGGTCCGGTCCCTTTTGTCTATATATAGCGCTTTTCCCCAGGGTTTTCTGCCCTCAAGGCGAAAAGCGCAGTCCGCCGTTTGCCGGCATCGCGGGCGACGCCGGCACTCTCCTCGTCGCAGGTGCCGGCTTGCAGACAGCATAACGCCTTGCCAGGTGTTCGCCTGGGCTGCAGACCGACCCTCGCGGGTCCCTAAACTGAAACTTTTGTCGATTCCCTCGTTCGAGGGAGGTTCACACTATCTAGGGTCGAGCCTGCCTGCAAACACTAAATATAGTGTTAACAGATCATTTTTTCCAGGCCGACAATTCTCCCTTTCGCCCACCTAAGCCCCAACACTCCCAACGCTTCCGCCGGCCTCGTGAACAGGCGGAAATGCGGGCAAAACGCACAAAATCCGGGAAAAAAGACCGGCCTCTGAACACTCCGGTCACGCCCGCAACAGGAGCGCATGGCCTATAAAGAGCGACTCGTTTGGAACCGTCAAGGATTCGTTTTTGTAGGTTTTGTGACCCCAATATGTTGTGTGTCACATATGTGGATAACGGGGACAGAAAACCGTCGGCGCGGAATTCGCCCTGGCTTGGTGAAAGCCGCTCCGCGCCTCGGATCGTGACCGTTTCCGAGCACCCGGAAAAGGCGAACATCTCATTGTGCCTCGGTCCGCCGAGAGCTCGATCCGTGTTTCGGCGCGCGCCGCTCCAGATACCAAAAGAGCTTGACGCATCGGTATCCCAATGCACTTATTAGTCCGTAACTAAGTTATAAATTCCATAAATATGGAATATAAGAAGGG
>NZ_RZSL01000867.1:0-1930 GCF_003997355.1 Mesorhizobium sp. M1E.F.Ca.ET.041.01.1.1
TGTTTAGGGCGGGATTGGCCTTCGCGGGGGGGGGCGCCGCTCCAACGTTCAAGCCGGCGGCAATTGGCCACTTTGGATGCGCTGCATCCGGTAGCGCAGAAGCCGGATGATCCGGCTTTCGAAGTTGACGCTTTCGACGCGGTCGAACTGCACCTGGGCGCGGTCGTGCCGGGCGAGGACGGCGGCCGAGATCTCGGCGGCCTTCGCCTTCGCGGCTTCGCAGGTCTTCTGCGGATAGGTCGCCCTCAGCGCATCCTCGAGTTCGCGCGCGTGGTTCTTGGCGATCTCGACATGGCGCTCCTCGTGGCGCTTGATGTCCGCCGACAGCGTGTCCCAGAACAGCCTGACTTCAGGATCGGCCTTGCGCGGCCGCCGCCATTCCGGAAGGATGACCTTGACCTTCACGGTAACCTGCGCATTGGCGATCCGGCAGGAATTCGCCGTCTGCGCGTAGCTGACGCGGGTGGTGAAAGCCATCTGCGTTGCGCCCGGGTGCCTGGAGCCGGTACTCTTCACCTCGGGGCCGTTTTTCGTCAGCTGCTTTTCGATATCGTCCAGCGTGCGGCCGGTGACGCTGAAATAGCTGTAGGTCTTCACCAGGCTGGCCGCGCCGGCCGGCATGACGGCGAGGATGAGCATCAGGGCGCAGAGCGGGGAGCGGTTCATCATGTTGCCTCTTCACGCACCTTGCTTTACGGCCGTTGCCGGCGCAACGAAATTGATTTCGCGCGGATCACACATGGTTGATGGACAATGACAACAAGGCGATGGCAGCTCGCGCATGCGCGCCATCTCGACCTCGGCCCCAAGGCGGTCGTCGTCGGCATCCTCAACGTCACTCCGGACAGTTTTTCCGATGGCGGGCTGTTCATCGCCCCGGAGAAGGCGGTGGCCCAAGCGCGCCGCATGGTGGAAGAGGGGGCTGCCGTCATCGATGTCGGCGGGGAATCGACGCGTCCGGGTTTCGCACCCATCACCGCCGAGGAAGAGCAAGGGCGGGTGCTGCCGGTCATCGAGGCATTGGCGTCCTCGGGCAACGTCCTGATTTCGATCGACACTTATCGCGAGGATACCGCGCGGCGCGCCGTTGCCGCCGGCGCGCATATCGTCAACGATGTCTGGGGCCTGCAGCGCGAACCCGGCATAGCCCGTGTTGCCGCCGAGACCGGCGCGGGATTGATCATCATGCACACAGGCCGCGAGCGCCAGAAACTCCCGGACGTGATCGAAGACCAGTTCCTGTTCCTGCGCAGATCGCTGGAGATTGCGCGCGCCAACTATGTTGCCGACGGCCAGATCGTGCTCGACGCCGGCTTCGGCTTCGCCAAGGAGACGACGGAGGAGAATCTCGATCTGATGGCGCGGTTCTCCGAACTCACAGCGCTCGGCTTTCCGCTGATGGCGGGGACGTCGCGAAAGCGTTTCATCGGCGGCGTCACGGGGCGCGAACCCGCTGAGCGGGCCGTTGGAACGGCGGCCACCAGCGTCATCCTCAGACTCAAAGGCGCCGATCTTTTTCGCGTCCACGATGTCGCAATCAACGTGGATGCGCTGGCCGTGGCCGATGCTATGCTGGCGCGAGAGAACCTTTCTTCCGGACGCTGAGCATGTATGTCATCCGCATGAAGAACTGCGCCTTCTTTGCCCGGCACGGCGTGCTGGACGAGGAGGAGACGCTCGGCCAGCGTTTCTATGTCGACGCCGAGCTGACCGTCGAGCCCAGCCGGCCGCTGGAGGACGATTCCATCGAGGACACCGTCAATTACGGCATCGCCTTCACGGTGATCGAGAAGATCGTGACCGGGCAGCGCCGTTTCCTGATCGAGGCGCTGGCGCTGGAAGTGGCGAAGGCGCTGGCGGCGCGGTTTCCGCAGATCAGGAAGGCCGAGATCACGGTGCGCAAGCCGAACGCCCCTGTACCGGGCGTGCT
>NZ_RZSL01000868.1:0-1914 GCF_003997355.1 Mesorhizobium sp. M1E.F.Ca.ET.041.01.1.1
GGTTGAACAGATCGGCATGCGGGCACTTCGGCACGAGGTGCGCCTGCAGGATGCCGTGCACCTCGTTCTTCACGCGCGTGCGGTGCCGCACGACCTGGTTGCGCCGCGCAACGAGGCGGCGAAGCCGCTCGGTCCGCTCATCGGGAACCCAGACCTCCGGCAGAAAGCCGCTGGCATGGAGCTGCGCCAGAACCCCGGCATCGATCTTGTCGGTCTTGATCCTGGCATGGGCGATCGCCTTCACCTGCATCGGGTTGGCGACAATCACCCGGCCGACATAGGGCGACAGAACCCGCACCACCGCCATGGCGTTGCCCGTACCCTCGACGACAACCTCATCCGTCCGTCGCAAACTGCGGCCAAACCCTTCCAGTCCCGAGCGGGTCATATCGACCCGTCCGTGATGGCGCAGCCGGCCGTCTTCCCAAACCACCACCTCCGCAAAGGTGCGGTGGATGTCCATTCCAATCACACGTCTCATCGGCTCCCTCTCCTCAAACAGTCGGGAGCGGCGGGCGACGCGACACCTACGGATCCGCGCTCTCGGCGCAACCGGGCAGGTCGCAGGGGCGGCCAGCTACTAACGCGAGCTCGCAGCTCATCGAATTGATCGGCCTGCCCGCACATGGCGTGCTCCCGGTGCCCCTGTCCCGGATGGTCGCACCATACGCCGAAAATCGCTCATCTCCAGCGGGGATCAGGTGGCACCGTCATGATCATACCGGTTACGAACGCGATCGAGGCGCTGAACTCGAAACTGCGCCGCGCCGTCCGCACCCGAGGCCATTTCCCCAATGACGACGCGGCAATGAAACTGTTATATCTGGTTCTCAATCACGCCGCCGAGGAATGGAAACGCGCCCCGCGCGAGTGGTTCGAGGCCAGGACACAATTCGCCGTCGTCTTCGGCGAGAGGTTCGTCAGCCAATGACGACAACGGGCCTCACGCACAATATTCCTGACAGTCCCCTTCTCGTCAAATTTTTTTTCGAGCGCCTCGGCCGTCCGCCAGGGACCAAACGCCTGTCACAGGAAACGATTACCTCCTGGTTGTCTGGCTACCATCAATGACGACGCGGTCGGTCGGCCATAAGGTGCCAGCCCTTTTCAGAAGAACTGCTTGGCCGAGGACAGGTCACCCTGCTCGCTCAGAATTCGACAGTGTCGCCGACACTGTCGGATGGCGCGGCCGCAGACCTTGATGTATATCTCGTCGACATGCCACTTCCCGGTCACGCCAGGCTTGCGCCGGTTGAAATGCTCTCACCTAGAGATCACGCAGGCTGAGAATTGTAGGCCAGGTACCCGCGCACGCAAGGCAGGATCACTGACTCATCGAACTGACAGCCCTTAAACATCTAATCTTAAGGAGGCTTGCCAACGTTGCAACACATCGAATTGGATCGGAAATGAGGATATCGCTCTGTCAATTGACCGGCCGCATGTCGGCCAAGCGTGCGATTTCTCCCGAAAGCCTACCGCCCACTCCCGCAACATGTAGCATGTTCCAAAGTGTCGCTAGATTACTAGTCACGACGGCCCGACCAAGCCGCTGCTCCAGCGGCCTTATGCCCTTCAGCCAAGTAAAATTCGTGCAGCTTATGAAGACTCCATCAGCGCTGTCAGGAATCTTCGGCATAACCCAATCATTGATCGGACCCCACCGGTCCAGCTCCTCAGTGCTATCCATATTGAAGCCCCAAGCATGATACGACACGCCAAAACCGTGGCTTTCCAAGAAATCCGTAAGCCTGTTCGACAACCATTCCTCGTATGGGCTGAAAACAGCAAGATTGTGCAAGCCGAGCGCGCGCAGCGCAGCCAAAACACTGCCAGATGTAGTAACACACGGGAGTCCGCTGGCCTCCTTCATCAAGGCTACAATGCTCTCGTCGTAGCCAAGCCCCTCAAGGA
>NZ_RZSL01000869.1:0-1912 GCF_003997355.1 Mesorhizobium sp. M1E.F.Ca.ET.041.01.1.1
GTTGTAGGCGGTCAGGCCATGCGTGTCGTATTCGACGCCGATGCGGGCGCCGAGCAGATCGAGGTCATTGAGCAGGTTGCGCAGGTCGATCGCCGGATTGGCGCCGTCGCGATCGGTCCACAGCACGATGTTTTCGATGGTCGAGGTGTGGCGCGCTTGTCTCAAATCGGCCGAGCGGGTGAGCAGCACCATCGATCCGTCGGCCTTCACTACCAGACACTGGAAGAAGCAGAAGCCGAACGTGTCGTAGCCGGTCAGCCAGTACATGCTCTCCTGCGCGAACAAAAGCACGGCGTCGAGCTTCTTCTCGGCCATTTCGATCAGCAGCCGGTCGCGCCGCGCGTCGAATTCCGAACGTTCGAAATGCAGCGCCATTATTCTTTCTCCAGAACGATTGCCGAAACCTGGCGCCCGTAATCCGCTTCCCTGCGGTGGGTGGTGCGCCGGTAGGAATAGAAAAGATCCTCTTCCGCGTAAGTGCAGCGGCCGAGCCCTTCGGCGGTCACGCCGGCCTTGCGCAGCCGGTCGACCGTATATTGGTTGAGGTCGAACATCGAGTGGCGGGGGTTCACCGACGACCTGAAATAGCGTTGGTTGCCGGCGTCGGCCTCGACGAAGCGGGAGACGAATTCCGCTCCGACCTCGTAATTGTCGGGTCCGATCGAGGGGCCGAGCACGGCGACGATGCGATCACGGCGGGCGCCGAGACCTTCCATCGCGGCAACGGTGTTTTCGAGCACGCCGGTGAAAGCACCTTTCCAGCCGGCGTGCGCCGCGCCGATGACGCGGGCTTCGGGGTCGGCGAACAGCACCGGCCCACAATCGGCCGTCGAGGCGCCGACGGCGATGCCCGGCCGATCAGTGACGACGGCGTCGGCCTTGGGTCGCGGATACGCAAAAGGTTCCCTGGCGATGACGACATCGGGCGAATGGACCTGGTGCGCGGTGAGGAGATGATCCGCCGGCACGCCCATCCAGTCGGCGACGCGACGGCGATTTTCGGCCACCAGCGTTTGATCGTCGCTGGAGCCCGTGCCGATGTTGAGGCCCTGGTAGATGCCGCCGGAGACGCCGCCGATGCGCGTGAAGTAACCGTGACGGATGCCTTGCGCCTTCTCCAGAAGAGGCGAGCGTACTGGATCGGGTCTGGTCTGATTCAGCATGGATGGGTTTGTTGTCCGCGTGGGCGATTTCGTCAAGGTGAAGTTCGGCGAGGGGCGAAGCTCGGGCAAGTAGCCGGGCCAGCTTGCACGGATTGCCTGTCGATGTCAGCCGGTTTTCGCCGCCGGCAGGACCTTCATCACCTTGAAGAGCTCGCCCATGGCATCTGAACCCGCGAGGCGTTCGACCGCGTCGGAAATCGCCTGCCGCGCGCCGTCATCGGCGTCGGCGCCGAGTGAACCGGCGCGCTCGAGCAGCCCCATGCCAAGCAGGAATTCGCCTTGCGTGGTCAGTTCCGCATCGAGGCCGTGCGCCCGGACGGTCGCTGCCAAGGCCGCGAAATCCACATGGGCGGTGAGATCGGCCTCGCCGGGATTGGCGAGCACGTCTTCGTGATCGTGCCTGCGCAGCGCCTGCAATGTGTCGCCGATGCCGGGCTCAAGATGGCCATAATCGATGAAGAGCCCGGCGCCGCCGCGGCCGGCGATGCGCTCGGCAATCGCCGACATCAACGCCGCGCGGGCCGGCGCCACCTCGGCGATCGCGCCTTGCGGCGCGTCCGCCGCGCCCGACGGCAGCAGCGCCGGGTCGACGGAACCGGCGCCGGCAAAGAAATGGAGATTGTCGGCATCGTCGAGGCCGACCATCCGCTCGCGCCAGCCTGCGCCGACATGGACGAACTGGCGGATCGGCACCGCGTCGAACAGCTCGTTGCCGACGATGAAGAGCGGCTGGTGCGGCAGGGTGTCGA
>NZ_RZSL01000086.1:0-16447 GCF_003997355.1 Mesorhizobium sp. M1E.F.Ca.ET.041.01.1.1
GCCTATCATGGCCCAGTCCCTTGCCAAGATCGGGTAGGCAAGCCGCGCGGCGGCGGTGCTCCCTTCCGAGGCCCAGGCGGCGAAAGCGGCCGGGTCCATTTCGGAAAGGCGCTCTTCCGCATGGACCATGGCGCACGTCAATTCGGCGGCTTCCGCGGCGATGCGATCGGCATCGGTACCCGGCATTCCGGCCCGCGCACCGGGTGCGAAGGGGTCGCCATCGGGAAACAGCGCTTTTCTCAGCCGCACAGGCAGCGTCATGGCGCGGCGCAGAAGCGCCACCTCAGGCGTGGCATCCGTGAGGTGCTGAACGTCGAGGCTGATCCTGACGAGATGCTCGCGCAGCGTTTCGGCAAACACGACGAGCCGTCGCGCCGTCTGCGTGCGCGGCTCGGTCTCGATGCCCATCGCCGCTTCCGCGGCTTCCACGCCGGCCGCCGCTTGCGCCATGCCGCAAACGCTGAAAAGCGATGCGATCACCCTTATGGCTTCCGTGGCCGATCTCCCCTTCACGATAGGGCCGAGGGCGACGGCGCGCGCCGGCTGGACGCGCGCCTGGAGAACCGCGCCGCCGTCGCAGAAGAGGTCGATCGCGACCCGCCCGTCGAGGCTCATTGCTGGGCGTCCTCGTCGTGAAGCCCGAACAGGGCGCGGCGGGTCAACGGTAGAGGCTTTGCCGTGACCGGGGCGGCGTCTTCATCCGGCGCGGCATCGGGGTCCGGCAAGCGGCCCTCCCAGAGGCGGACCATGTCGACGTCTTCATCGTCTTCCGCTTCGCCCCTGAAAAGCTCGGCAAGCACCTGCCGCGCGGTCTCTTCCGCGCTTTCCTGATCGGCGAATTCGAAGACCGGCGAGAACAGCGAACAGGCGAGGTAGGCGCCGAGCTCTTCCTCATGGGCATGGATGAATTCGAACCTGCCTGCCGGGAATGCGACCTGCTCCTTCGCGCCGGGTCGCAGGCGCGTACGCGCCTCGACGCCCGCGGCAGGCAACAGGACGAGATTCATGAACCAGGGCGTGATCAGGACCGCAAGCCACTCGCCCTGCCACATCCGCACGCCCAGCGCCCGGACGGACAACGCGGGATTGAGGATAGGGATGCCCTCCATGGATGTCCGCTCCACCCGTTGAAAGACGGACTCTAGGCAGCGGACGACGGCAAGCGATTGATCCACGTCAATCGTCCTTTATCACCATGAAATCTTTCCGGGAGCCATCGCAATTGGGGCAACTCCAGTGCGGCGGCAGCTCGGCGAAAGAGGTTCCGGGCGGTACTTGCCAGTAGTCGTCGCCCTCCGCCGGGTCGTAGACATGCCAGCAGATCTTGCATTCGAGCCGCGTCGCCGGGCCGATCTTGGCGTTGTCCCCACCATAGGAGCCGTCGAAGAAGGACGCCGTCATCGATAGACCTCAAGGATCTCGAGCAGCCGGCCATGGCTGTCGGCAATGTCTTCCGGCGCCGCGCTGGCGACCTGCGGCAGGGCAGTCACCTCGATCGTATTGAGGATCAATGCCTCGGTCGAATTGTAGAAGCGCACCCACCAGACATCCCGCGTCGCTGTCGTCGTCACGCGGCAGTTGCCATAGCCGCGCGAGAGGATCGCGACGGATCCCTGCCCGAGCAGTCGGTCGAGGAAGACCAGATCCTCTTCCGTGTGCGGCAGGAGCGACAGATTGATCGCATGCGGCTCGACGCCCGGCCCCGTGCGGCGGATGTGCTCGTTGATCTCGGCGATCAGCGGCGGCGCGTTGAAGACGCCCGCCGGGTAGACCGCCGGGGCGGCGAGCGCCTCACGGCTCCCGGCGAAGGCTTGTGCCATCACGGCGGACGGGAAGGCCCCTACCTCGATCGTATCGCTCGCGAGCCGGCCCTCTGGGCCCGTCCGGCGGACGCGCCAGACGCCGGCAAGCACCGATTCCTGCGCCTGGACGTCGCCGCCGCAGATGACCGACACCTCGCCTTCGCCGAGCACCTGATCGACCAGCGCCAGGCTGGCGTTGTCGAGGCCGGCGAGATCATGGACCGCGTTCGGGCGCCCGGGCGAAAAAGCGGCGAGGCTGTCGGCCACCGCCGAAAGGACGGCGAGCGCCGCTTGCAGCCCGGCGACGTCCTCCCTTTCCGGCAGGATCGGCCGGGCAAAGGTGAGCATGCCCTTGGGCATCTCCATATACTGCAGCTCGCCGCCGTCCGCTTCGGCCGGCTGCGAGCCCGGCCCTACGCTGCCAAAGGAATCGATCGCCATGTTCTAGCCCTCCCGGCTTGCCCCGCTCAGTGGAAGTGGTCGTGATCGTGACGATCGCTGGTCGCGCAGCCCTCCGGCAGTTCGAAGGGCGGCGGCGCGGAAGGTTCGCGCGCCAGGATCGAAGAAATCTCGCCGAGATAGTCCTCCCAATCGAGAACGCGCTTGATGACGCCGAGATATCCGCCGTTTCTCAGGAAAACGAGGGCGGGGAACGCGTTGAACCGGTAGCGGCCCTGCAGCTTCCGCTCGCTCTCCCTGGCGACCACCGCCGCCTCGAACACGCCCTGGAAGGCTGCGACCAGTTCCGGCAGGATCACCGCCACGTCGTTGCTCTCGACGAGCCGCTGCCAGTCGCCAGGGAAGAAAAGCACCGTGAAGTCGTGATCCTCGGCGAACGCATCCACCGTCGTCAGGTCAACGACGGCCATGCCGTGGCGCTCGATCATCGTGCTGAGAAGCGGCGAAAACATAGGCTCAAGCGTCCTCCGTGCTTTGTGCTGAAGAGGCCGCGCGCAGATGCTCCGGCAATTGCGGCTCGCGGCCGACGAGGTCGGCGAAGAGATGGTCGAGATCGGTGTCGCCGGCGAGCGCCCGCTCGGCGGCTTCGAGCGCGTCGGCGATCCGGCGCGCCGCTTCGGGCGTGACCACCTCGCGCGCCGCGTTGAGGAAAGCGACGATCCAGGTGCCGGCGGGCTGGTCGCCGGTAAGCGTCATGTCGATCCGACGCAGTCCGGCCCGTCCCCGGCAGAGCGCAATGCCGCTATGCGATTCGACCACCTCGAGGGGCACGCCGATGCACATCAGCCCTGCCCTCCCCGCGAGCGGAGAAGCCGATCGATCTCGCTCTCGTAATTTTCCGGCGCTCGAAAACCGCCGCCTTGCAGGATGCGCGCGTCGCCGATGCGGCAGGCTTCGTCGGACCGCGGCCGACCGCTCTCGTAGAGGCCGATCCGCATCTCGCGCGACGCCAGCGTCTCGTCTTCCGCAAGCGGCTCGGCGCGCCTCCCCGCCATCACTCCCTGGCGGGCAAGCCAGTCGACGGCGATGCCGATCGCCGGAACGATGCGGTCCCTTACGAC
This sequence comes from Mesorhizobium sp. M1E.F.Ca.ET.041.01.1.1, assembly GCF_003997355.1. NCBI lineage: Bacteria > Pseudomonadati > Pseudomonadota > Alphaproteobacteria > Hyphomicrobiales > Phyllobacteriaceae > Mesorhizobium > Mesorhizobium sp. M1E.F.Ca.ET.041.01.1.1. Next base: position 3,323 of record NZ_RZSL01000086.1, read on the forward strand.
GGGGCGCAGGCTGCCGCCATAGTCGTCCAACTCCTCCGGCTGGACGCCGACCAGGAGCAGACGACGAGGATAGTCACCCATCATCGCCGCCATCGCCAGCACCTCCTGGAAGCCGGTCTGATGCAGCGAAACCTTCTTCACACCGAGGAAGGCGGGAACCTCGTCGTCCTCGACAACCTTGATGGTGGCGGGGGGCAGGCCGTAGTCGACCGCGTCGAAGACGACCAGAATGTCGGTCTCGCGGATGTGCTGGACGAGATAGATGCCCTGCGTGCCGCCGTCCATCACGCGCACATTGTCGGGCGTCTCGTAGAGACGGTTGAATTCCTCCACGGCGCGGACACCGAAGCCTTCGTCCGCCCACAACAGATTGCCGATGCCGAGCACCAGCACCGAGGGTGCATCCTCCACAGGCGTTTTCCTCCCGCCTCCTGTCTTCCCCCTGGGAACAGCAAGAAGCGGGCCAAGTTCGCGGGTCACGGCCGAACCCAGCAAAAGCAAGGATGTGAGGGTCGGCTGCGGAATGACGCTGAAAGGTCTTCAGCCGGTTTTGTCATCAAAATGGAAAGATGTCTTCCACTAGACCGACAAGCCCGGTGCCGGCGGGAAGCGAGCATTTCACCACTGGAAAGCCGCCTTTCAGCCGGCAAGAAAGAAGAGGCCGGTGCGGCTGCACGCCGCACCGGCCAAGTGCTCGCGGTCATGAGCGTCAGTGGGAGTCCTTGGGCATCCCGTTGCCTCGGAAGGTCCGCCAGCCCGAGAACATGGAGGAGATGATCGATTGCCTCGACATGATGTCCTCGCGCACCGCGGCGTAGACATGGACGATGACGAAGCAGATGATCACCCACATACCGAGATGATGCCAGGTATGGACGTCCTGGCTCTGGCCAAAGAGCGGAATGACCCAGCTCGTGAACAGGCTGTACTGCCAGGAGCCCATGCCCTCGCCTTCGCCGTAGAGCGCCAGCCCGGTCACGATCATGAAGATCGCGAACCAGACGAACAGAATGTGCATGGCCAGCGTGGCAAGCGGATTGTGCCCGGAATATTTCATCGGCTCCTTGACGAGCATCGCGTACCAGAGCACCTCGTGCCAGAGTTCGCGCCAGAACCGGCCGCTCAGGACCGGCGGCAGGAAGATCTGGCGGGCATGCTCGCTGCCGACGAACGCCCAATAGACGCGGAAGGCGAAGCCGATCACCAGAATGTATCCGGCGGAGAAGTGCAGATAGCGGATCCAGCCGAAGAGAAAGCTGGCGCTCGCCTCTCCGCCGACCGCAGGCGGCGGAGACCCGATCAGATAGCCGGTCCCGGCCAGGGTGAAGATCGCGAAGGCGTTGACCCAGTGCCATAGGCGCAGCGGCGCCTCATAGACATAGACGGCTTCTTCGCTGCGCGGCGTGTGGCTGGCGCTCATGGCTGCCTCCTACCCGCCGAAGACCAGCGCCGCGCCGGAGCCGGCGACAAGGATGCCGAGGCCTGCGCGCGCCATGGTCGATCGGGCGAGCTTCAGCCCGATGCCGACGCCGAGCCCGTGCAGCGCCGCGGTGGAAAGCGAGAAACCGGCAACATAGGCCAGGGCCGCGCCGGTTGCCTCGTCGGCATGGGCATGACCGTGGAAGAGAGCGAAGAGACCGGTGAGCCCGACGCCAGCGATGGCGGGCAGCCCTGCGCCGGCCACGATCATCAGCCCAAGCGCGAGCACCGAGAGCGCGACCATGCCTTCCACCGCCGGCAGTCCTATGCCGGCGAAAGAGAGCGCCGCGCCGGCGATCATCATGCCGACGAAAGCCGCGGGCGCCGCCCATGGCCGGGACGGCGCGGCCGTCGCCGACCAGACGCCGACCGCGGCCATGGCCATCAGGTGGTCGAGGCCAAGGAAAGAATGCGCCATGCCGGCGGCGAAGCCGTCGGCATGGCCGGCGCCGACATGGGCGAGCGCCGGACCGGCGAGAGCCGCGAGCGAGCCCGCAGCGAAAGCAAGTTTCAGAACCGTGCGTCTCATCTCAATTCCTCCCTAGCGCACCTTGACGTCAGCCAGTTCCTGGCCGTCCGGACCCATGACATGGGTCGAGCAGGCCAGGCAGGGGTCGAAGCTGTGGATCGTTCTGAGGATCTCGACCGGCTCCTCCGGCCGCTCCACTTTCGTATCCATGAGCGAAGCCTCGAACGCGCCTATGTTGCCTTGATGATCGCGCGGCGAGCCATTCCAGGTGGTCGGCACGACGCATTGGTAATTCTCGATGCGGCCGTCCTTGATGCGCACCCAATGGCCGAGCGCCCCGCGCGGCGCCTCGGTGAAGCCGACGCCCTTGACCTCCGAGGGCCAGGTCTTCGGGTCCCATTTGTCGGTGGTCGCCGTCGCGCTGTCGCCCGCCTTGATGTTGGCGACCAGCTTGTCGAGAAAATAGGCCTGCTTGTGCGCGGCCCATTGCGCTTCGAGCGCGCGCGCCGCGGTGCGGCCGAGCGTCGAGAACAGCGCCTCGAGGGGGACATTGAGCGCCCGCAGCGTCGAATCGACCTGCTCCTTGATGTCCTCGCGGCCCTGCGCATAGCCGACGACGTAGCGGGCGAGCGGCCCGACCTCCATGGCATTGCCTCGCCAGCGCGGCGCCTTGATCCAGGAATATTTCGCGCTCTCGTCGATCTCGACGATGTTGGTGCGCGTGCCCTTGGCGTTCGGCCCGAGCTCGTAATGCGCCTCGGTGACGCCGTCCCAGGGGTGAAGGCCCTTGGCCTCGTCCGGATATTTGTACCAGGAATGCGGCACGAATTCCTGGACTTGCTCGGGATCGCGCACGTCGACCGGCAGCACTTCCTTGAGATTGCCGTTGATGATCGCGCCCTGCGGCATCAGGAGATTGCCGGCCGAATAGTCGTTCGCCTTGTCGGGAATGTCGCCATAGGCAAGCACGCTCTTGCCCGACAGTCCTCCGCCGTAGAGCCAGCCCTTGTAGAACCCGCCGATGGCGATGATGTCGGGGATGTAGACATTTTCGACGAACTCGATCGAGCGGTCGATGACGCTGCGGACATAGTTCAGCCGCTCCATGTTGATCGGCGCGCCGGCGGCGAGTTCCCCATCGATGTTGATCGCGCATGGCACGCCGCCGACCAGCCAGTTCGGATGGATGTCCTTGCCGCCGAAGATCGTTCGTGTCGTCATGATCTCCTTCTGGAAGTCGAGCGCTTCGAGATAGTGCGTGACCGCCATCAGGTCGGCCTCGGGCGGCAGCAGGTAGGCCGGGTTGGTCCAGTAGCCGTTCTTGAACGGGCCGAGCTGACCGCTCTCGACGAATTTCTTCAACCGGTTCTGGACGTCGCGGAAATAGCCGGGCGACGACATCGGATGGCTCGGCGAAACCGTCTGCTGCAGTTCCGACGTCGCCTTGGGATCGGCCTTGAGCGCGTTGACGGGGTTCACCCAGTCGAGCGCGTGCAGGTGATAGAAATGCACGAGGTGATCATGCACCTGCAGCGAAAGCTGCATGATGTTGCGGATCGAGTTCGCGTTCTCGGGGATCGTGATGCCGAGCGCATCCTCGACCGCGCGCACCGAGGTGAGCGCATGCGTTCCGGTGCATACGCCGCAGATGCGCTGGGTAAAGGCCCAGGCGTCGCGCGGGTCCCGTCCCTTGAGAATGACTTCGAGCCCGCGCCACATGGTTCCGGTCGAAACCGCGTTGCGGATGACGTTGTTCTGGTCGACGTTGACCTCGCAGCGCATATGGCCTTCGATGCGGGTCACCGGATCGACGACGACGCGCTGTCCCGAAGTGTCGAGACTGAACCCGTTCGGTGTCTGGATGCCCATCAGCTTTGCCCTCCCTTTTCGCGCATCCGCTTGACCACGCTCGCCGCCGCATGCGCGGCCGCCGCAGCGCCGACCACCGTCGCGGCCGTCGCCCCGATCCTGTCGGCGTTTGCCTCGACGCCGAAGCCGTTGATGTTGCTGAGGCGACTGTAGAAATCGCCCTTGTCCCAGAAGCCGTCTTCCGAACAGCCGATGCAGGGGTGGCCGGCCTGGATCGGGAAGGAGAGGCCGCCGTTCCAACGCACGGTGGAGCAGGCGTTGTAGGTGGTCGGGCCCTTGCAGCCCATCTTGTAGAGGCAGTAGCCCTTGCGCGCGCCCTCGTCGTCGAAGGCTTCCACGAACTGGCCGGCGTCGAAATGCGGCCGCCGGTAGCATTTGTCGTGGATGCGCTGGCTGTAGAACATCTTCGGACGGCCCTGCCGGTCGAGCTCGGGGAAGCGCTCGAAGGTCAGGATATAGGTGATGACGGCCGTCATAACCTCGGCGATGGGCGGACAGCCTGGCACCTTGATGATCGGCTTGTCGGGCAGACCGGGAACCTTGTGGACGGGCGTCGCGCGCGTCGGATTCGGCCGCGCCGCCTGCACGCAGCCCCATGAGGCGCAGGACCCCCAGGATATGATCGCCTTGGCGTTCTGGGCGGCGTATTTGAGCTGGTCGACGAAGGGCTTGCCGCCGATGATGCAGAACATGCCGTCCTCGTTGAGGGGCGGATTGCCTTCGACGGCGAGGATGTAGTTGCCCTTGTATTGTTCGACGGTCTCGGTGACGATCGCCTCGGCCTGGTGGCCGGCGGCCGCCATGATCGTGTCGTCGTAGTCGAGCGACAGCATCGAAAGCACGACATCCTTGGCGAGCGGATGAGCCGAGCGGATGAAGCTCTCCGAGCAGCAGGTGCATTCGAGCCCGTGCAGCCAGAGCACCGGAATGCGCGGCTTCGATTCCATCGCATAGGCGATCTTCGGCGCGAAGGCGGGACCAAGGCCAAGCGACGCCGCCGTCAGGCTGCAGAATTTCAGGAAGCTCCGGCGGGTGATCCCCTGCCGTCGCATGACTTCATAGAAGGTCTCTTGCATCGGGCTCTCCTCCACGGGCAGCGGCATTCTCCAGCGCTGCCGGCGTGAAAGGACTGATGCAAGTCCGATGCCAAAGCAGAAAAGTTTAATGAATACAACTGTGTGCGGCTGCACGACCGACTGTCATCGGCATGGGCCGCCGCATGCTGCTGGCAGGCCGACTTACAAATTGCAAGGAAAGCTGTCAGCGCCGATGTCTCGCTGCATGGACGGGCAGCACCCGGACAGGCCTTGCGCCGCCATATCCGCACCGATCACGAACTGCGGGCAGAAGGCGATGCCCGGCCCTCCCGCGCCACATTCAACCTGTGCGGAATTGAATTGGGCTGACGGCATTGCGATTTTGGCGCGCGGACAAGAAGCGGATACCGTCAAAAGACCGCCAGAGCGGTCCTTCTGCACGCAATGGTCCGCGATAGATGTTGAAAATTTCTGCTTTTCAAATCAGTGATTTAGGGTGGGTTTGCGATAGCCCGATGGGCCGCGAAGGCGCCGCCGACATAGCCGAAGCTACTGTCAGCAGCGCAAGGGGTTAACCGCGATGTCACTTGGAGCCGTCGCAGCTCGGCTTCCGACCGGATTACGGCAAGCGTCGCCGGCGACCCACCGCGCGTCAGTCGCGCGATAGGGACAGCCCGGCGAGAAGCGAAGCGTACGCGGCAAGCCTGCGGGATACGAACTCCGTGAAGAGCCGCACGCGCTTCGTCTTGCGTGCCTCCCCCTGTGTGAGAAGCCAGAGCGTTCCGTACATGTGCAGGTTGGTACCCGGCACCCTCGCCAGCAGGGGGTCGGCATCTCCCACGAAGCACGGCAGCGTCGTCATCCCGAGCCCCTGCCGCACCGCGACCATCTGCGCCTCGGCATCCGTGACCCTGAACGGAACCTCGACGGTGCGAACCTCACCTTCGTGGGCCCAGTCCGGGATTCCATGAATGCTTATGACGATCCAGCGGATGGGATCAGGCGCGCCCGCACGCCACGCGGCCAGTCGATCGCGGGACATGTAGATACCGCCGAATACATCCGGTCCCTTCAGACCGTGAAGATTGAGCGGCAGGTTTTTGCGGTCGTAGACGACGCGAATCGCGACGTCGGCCTCTCGGTTGGTCAGATTTGCCAGCTCGCCGGACGACAAGATTTCCATCTCGATGTCCGGATAAAGACGCGCGAAATCGGAGAAGTCCGGCATGAGCAGGTGGGTCGCCAGCGGCGGTGCCAGTGTCACCCGCAGACGCCCGCGCACGCTCTGGTCGCGGCCAAAGACGCGCGTCTCCAGTTGGTGCGACGACGCTTCCATCTGGTCGGCGAGCTCGAGGACCTCCTCCCCCGCAGCCGTGAGGCGGTAGCCCGAAGGCAGCTTCTCGAACATGTGCGCCCCGAGCCGTTCCTCCAGTTGGGCGATGCGTCGCAGCACGGTCGAGTGGTTCACCCCGAGGCGCTCGGCGGCAGCCCGCACCGAGCCTGCGCGCGCGACGGCAAGAAAGTAGCGAACGTCGTCCCAGTCGATCATGGTGCAATCCCGCACCGCGGGGTGCGTCTTCCAAAGCCCGTATTTAATACATCGAACAGCAGTACGGGCTATTATCATAGCCTATGTCGACGGGCGCGGCCCAATTCCGAACGGCGGACACCGATCGTCGCGGCTGGCGTCAGTCGTCCAGCTGGATCGATTCCGCACCACCGATGTGCGCGCTTCCGCACTCAACAACTGATGCCGGCGGACCCATTTCGAGGTTCTCGGAGGCAGATACTGTCCCGACGCCACGAAAGGAGAAGTCATGGGAAAGCTTGAGGGTAAGGTTGCTGTCATCACGGGTGGATCGAGCGGTATGGCGCTGGCGAGCGCCAAGCGGTTCGTTGAAGAAGGCGCCTATGTTTTCATCACGGGCCGGAGACAGGAGGCGCTGGACGAGGCCGTCAGGCTGATCGGCCGGAACGTGACCGGCGTGCGCAGCGACGCGTCCAATCTCGACGACCTCGACCGCCTGTTCGACACAGTCAAGCGGGAAAAGGGCAAGATCGACGTGCTGTACGCCAGCGCCGGCACGGGCGAAGCCGTCCCGCTGGGCGAGATTACCGAGCAGTATTTCGATGCGACCTTCGGCCTGAATACGCGCGGTACGCTGTTCACGGTGCAAAAGGCGTTGCCGCTGTTCAACGATGGCGGATCGATCTTCATGACCGGATCAGTTGCTTCGGTGAAGGGTTTTCCTGGTTACAGCGTGTATGCGGCGAGCAAGGCGGCGTTGCACGCATTCGCACGCGGGTGGCTAAACGAGCTGAAGGGCAGGAACATCCGGGTGAACGTGCTGCACCCGGGGCCGATCGCCACGCCGATGCAGGACCAAGTTCTCACCGAGGAGGCGAAGCGGATGTTCGAATCCCTGATTCCGCGGGGAAAGATGGGGCGTCCTGAGGAAATTGCGGCGGCCGCGGTGTTTCTTGCTTCCGACGATTCCAGCTTCGTGAATGGGGTGGAGCTGTCAGTCGACGGCGGCTTCTCGGCCATCTGAAAGGTGGGGGAATCAACATCAACACGGATCGGAGAAGTATTATGAGCTACGCAATCGTAGGATTCGGCAAGGTAGGGCAGGCTCTCGCCCACGCCTTCGCCCGTAAAAACATCGACGTGACCGTCGCTAGCCGCCGGCCGCCCGAGGCGCTGGCGCCGCAGGCTCGGGCGATTGGACCCACGGTCGTCGCCAAGTCGTTGCGGGAAGCACTCGAGGCCGACACAATCATCCTGGCGGTCCCGTTCGGGGAGCATCGCGAGGTTGCGAAGGCCCTGCCGAGCTGGAAAGGCAAGACGGTCATCGACGCGATGAACGCGTTGGTTCCCCTTGAGGAACTGGACGGCCTCCCGTCCTCCGCCTTCGTCGCGAAGTCGTTCACCGGCGCCAAGCTCGTGAAAGGCTTCAATCACCTGGTTGCGGCCACCCTGGCCGCCGATCCGATCGTCGAGGGCGGCCACCGGGTCGTCTTTCTGTCAAGCGACGACGAGGACGCGACCGCTCCCGTGGCGGATTTGGCCAAACAACTCGGGTTCGCACCCGTCAAGCTGGGAAAGCTCAACGAGGGTGGCGCGCTGGTGCACGCGCGCGACCGCATTTGGGGCCGGCTCATCTTCCAGGATTTGTTCAAGAAGGAGCAGTAATCGAAGGCGTATGGGCGCTGTTCGAAGAGCGGGAGGACGCCCGACGGAGCGGCAGATCTGCGGGCGCCGAGTATCGATCGACTGCTATCGATGGCCTAGGATTCGCCCGGGTGCCCTCTGCTATCCGCTACTACTCCACGGTACGACCCCTCACTCCCACTCCATTCCTAGCAACGCAAAGCATTGATTTCAAAAAGGGATAATTTTTCAAACTTTTGAGACCGTCAGAAAGACCGTCAACTTTCCTTCCGTTTTGTCAGTAGTACCCCTTCGGCTCGGCCTGATCACCGAGCGTATCGTGCAATTCATCGGCTCAGGGAATAGCGATTTGCCCTTGAGCGCCACAGCGAAACCGAAAACCCTTTTCCGATTTCTACCTACGGAAGTTCCATGCCGTTCCTGATCCGTGCAAGGCGGCTTTCGCCTTCTTCGGTGCCGAAGCAGCTTTCGAAATCGGTGCATTCCCGGCAACTGGGCGTGGTGCACAGCGAAAAGCCCTCGGCCTCGCAGAGCTTGCGGTAAAAGTACTTCTTCCATTTCATGTTCTTGGTATTGCCGGCCGCAAGCAGCGGAAAATGGGTGGCTAGCAGGCGGCTGAGCTCCGCACGATCAAACAGGCCGAGGTCCTGCCAGAGATGATCGTTGCGCATGGCGCGCCGGGCGATGATCTTGGCTAGACGGGCGCTGGTTTTGTTGCCCGGCCGGGCATAAGCAAGAAGCAGATCGCGCAGCAGTTGTTCTTCCATATCCGGTTCGGGATCGGCCAGTTCGTCGATCGCGAAGGCCTTGGCCGGGGCGACAGGAAAGCAACGGGTGAGCACGTCGCGCAGCTCGGCCCGCGACAGGCCGGTCGCCTCCGTCGCGGTCGCCTCACCCGCCTCGACCTCTTCCAGAGCGCGCGAGAGGACGCAAGCGAGCACATGCTGGTCGAACCCCGTTTCCACGTCAATCGGCGGCCATTGGCCGGCGCTGAGGCAGACGTAGTGATGGGCGAACATGATGCTCTCCCTCAATTCATGCAGCGATCCTGTCTGCCGCCACATGGGTCTGGCAGGTCTTCGGACAGACGCGCGCGCAGGCACCGCAGCCGATGCAGCGGCCGGCATGGTCGACGACCATGATCATCCGGTTGAGATCGCCGTCAAAATCGTCGTCGCCGTCGCAGGCGCCGAGGATCTCGCCCTCGTCGTCGACACCGTAGAGGTGCATCACCTCTCGCGAGCAGACCTTGAAGCAGCGGCCGCAGCCGATGCAGGTCGCCCCGTCGATCGCGGTCAGGTATTCCGGCATCCAGCTGGAGCCGTCACGGGTCTCGAATGCGCTCGTCATTCCGCTTTCTCCAACGCGGCCAGTTCCTTCCTTGCCGCGTCCAGTTCGGCGAACACGTCGAACGTCTTTTCCGCGACCGCCTTGACTTCGCTCCAGTTGAGCGGAAGGTCCTCGGCCAGGTCGTGCAATTCCATCTTCGCATCGCCCGCGCGCGACTGCAGCTTCCGGACCTTCTTCTGGAGTTCTTCGATATTCGGCATCCTGTGGTCCCCTTGCTCTAGGCCCGTGCTACTTCGGGATAGGCGTTAATGGCGGAAACCGCATCGTCGACGAACTTCGTCCCCGCTTCCGCGAGCTTCTGCAGCGTCTCGAAGCCGAAGCGGTGGACGTCGCGCAGGCTCTTCGACAGCACGACCAGGCGGCCGGCCGTAAGCAGGACACGCCCGAAGCCTTCGTGATGCAACTTCATCATGGGCGAGGCCATCAGGCCGGATCGCTCCTCGATCGCCAAGCCGACGGCAGCATAGAAAATGTCGAGCCGCCACAGCACGTCAGGATCGGGATCGCCGATGATCGGAATCTCGCGGCGCTGCTCTTTCGTGACGATGAAGTCGGAAAGCAGTTCGTCGTCCAATTTACCTTCCCACGATCCATAGGAATCCTGGGCGCGGATCAGCCGCACGAGGCATTTGACGAAGGGCATAGCAAGCGCCGCTTCGTCGTCATTGACAGCAGAAGGAGTAACGGCGACTTCGGACATGTCTTGTCTCCTAATCCTCGTCGTCGTCGAAGGACGGGTTCTTCTCGACGACACCTGCCTCGGCGAGCACCTTGCGCAGCCAGGGCGGCGGCGCAGTCCTCAGCATCGTCTGCGTGCGCGACAGCACATCCTCGATCGACTGTGGCTGCGGCACCTTGATCGGATGGATCTTTGCCGAGACGACTTTGGCCGCCGAAGGCCCGCCGATGGCAAGGCAGAACAGCAGTTGGCAGCCCTTCAACGCCTCCACCTTCGGCGTGATGCGGTCGTCGCCCTCGGTCCGGTGCTTGCCGCTCTCGTCGGAGACGTCGCCGAAGGCCACGGCCTCGACGAAGGTCCAAACCTCGGGCGTCACATCATAGACGGCGAAGCGCTTGGCCGATCCGAAATGGGCGTTGAGGCCCTTCATGTCCTGCGTGGCGATCGCCACGCGCAAGGCGCCGGCCTGCCGTTCCGTCTTGGGCGCGTGAAGATCGTCAGTGACGAGTGACAAGCGGCGAATGGCGGTCATCTGGCATGTCCCGGTTGCGGAATCGATCGAGTGCCTCGGGCGTAGGCTCGTGCTGGTTGGCTTGAAAAATGTTGGCGGCCTCGAAGATCAGGTCGCGGGTTCCCTGATAGAGGATGGTGAGCTTGTGCTGGCTGCCGAGCCGATCGAAGATCGGAAAGCCGACGCGCATCAGAGGGGTGCCGAGGCGCTCGGCCGCCTGTCGGCCGTGCGAATGCGTGACGAGGAGATCGGCGCCGCCGGCAAGGCGTTCCAGGTCGCCGAGGTCGCCGACCTGCACCGTTTCTGCCGGCACTTTTGCCAGTATTTTCGAGGTTCCGACCGTCGTTACCGCCGCCATAATCTCCGCGCCCATGCCGATGAAGAAGGTGGCAAGCTGGTAGAGCTGGTCCGGCTCGGCCGCGATCGCGATCCTCTTGCCGCCGAAATGGAAGTGCCCGTCGAGCAGGGCGTCCTGCAGCTGCGCGCGGCGGCGGTGGATTTTCGCCGGCGCCGGCATGCCCGAAATCGCCGTGAGCAGCGACACGAACCGGTCAACGCTCTTCAATCCCGTCAGCGACTGAAACAGCACGTAGGGCACGCCGGTCAACTTCCGCAGCGCCTCCGCCGGCCGGCGCATGTGCTCGCCGATGGCGATACACTGCACCGCCGTACCGAGCTCGCGGATGTCCTCGACGTTCGTCCCGCCGTAGGTGGTCGGAATCCAGCGGTCCGGAACGGTGCCATCCAGAGAGCCGGAGACGTCCGGCAGGATCACCGGCTCGAGCCCGAAACTCTCCACCGTCTCGCGCAGATGCTCGATGTCGGCCACGGTCAGGTTCCAGCCGGGCAGGATTGCGATCTTCTTCGCGTTACGCGCCTGCGCGCCCGGCCGCGTGATCCCTTCGATCATCGCCGTGACGGCCTTGGCCCAGCCCTCCTCGATCGCGCCATCAAAATCCGGCGTGTTGGTAAGCACCACTTCGGTGCCCGCAAGCTCTTCCGCGCGCTTTGCTCGGATGGTGGCGACGTCGCCAGCAAAATCCTCGCCGCGCGTCTCGACCAGCGCGGTCGTGCAGACGCCGATCAGCCTCGGCTTTGTGCGGGTCTTGAGGTTGAGGATCGCCTCTTCGAGATGGTCCGCCCCGCCGAGGATCGTCGCGACCTCGTCCATCGCGGTGGTCTGCAGCGGGATCGTCTCCTTGAAGTGCCGCACGAAGAGCACCAGCGCGAAGCTGGTGCAGCCCTGGCTGCCATGGAACAGCGGCATCGCCTCGTCGACGCCGAGGAAGGCGAAGGCCGCGCCCAGCGGCTGCGACGACTTCAGCGGGTTGACTGCGGCCGATTTGGTCTGGGGAAGGATACGGACCATGGTCGCTCTCAACACTCGCCGAAGTCGTCGGCCGTCGTGCCGGCGAATTTCCTGAAGGCGTGGACCGTAGCGGTCACGCCTTCTTCGCCCGGCGCCTCCTCCTCCGAGGCAAGATATCCATCCCACGGCGCCGGCTCGCGCACCTGCGCCCAAACCGGATTGTGGATGGCGAGATCGATCTGGCGCACCAACTCCACCATCCCGTCATAGCCGGCATAGGGGTGGTGTCGCTCCTGGTTGATGTCGAGCCAGGGCATCTTCGCTTTCAGCGCGATGAATTGCGTGCGTCCGCCCGATAGCATGATGTCGGCCTTGTGCTCGGCAAGCATGGCATAGAGGTCGCGCGGCGCCATCGACTCGAACATGTGGTTCTCGTCCTTGAGGATCTGCTTGATCCGCTCCTTGTCCTCGACCGTCGATTTCTTCACCGACGTGCCAACGATTTCGACGCCGATCTCCATCAGCGCGTGGACGACCGACCAGGACTTCACGCCCCCGGTGTTGAGCAGCACGCGCTTGCCTTGGAGCGGTGGCCGGTAGGCCTCCAGCCTCCGCCAGGCGGTCGCCTCCTCCTCCGCGATCAGCGCTTCCGTCCGGTCAAGCAGCTCCGGATCGGCACCCCTCCTCACCAGCAGCCCGGCGATCTGCCGCAACGCTTCCGACGTGTCGGTGATGCCGTAGAAAGAGCCCTCGAAGAACGGGATGCCCCAACGCTCCTCCATCTTGCGGGCGAGATTGATGAGTGCGGTCGAGCACACCATCATCGTCGCCCGCGCGCGGTGCGCGGAGGCGACGTCGAGATAGCGCGCATCGCCCGGGATGCAGGCGCGCACCCGAATGCCGAGCCTGTCCAGCAGCGGCTTCACCAGCCAGAATTCGCCCGACAGATTGAACTCGCCGAGAATGTTGATGTCGTAAGCGCCGGCATCGTCCGGCTCGACCGTGCCGATGACATGGTCAAGCAGCGCTTCGCCTGCGAGCTTATTGCCGAGGTTCTTCGAGCCGACGAAGCCGGGTGCGTTGACCGGCACAACCGGCAGTCCGAACTTTTCCGCTGCGCGCTTGCAGACGGCCTCGATATCGTCGCCGATCAGCGCTGTTACGCAGGTCGAATAGACGAAGACCGCAGGCGGCGAATAGGCCTCCTTGATCTCGCGGATCGCCTTGAAGAGCTTCCGCTCGCCCTGCCC
>NZ_RZSL01000870.1:0-1912 GCF_003997355.1 Mesorhizobium sp. M1E.F.Ca.ET.041.01.1.1
GTTTCCAGCGCCTCCATGAAATCCGGATCGAGCCCGCCGGTGACGCCTTGGTAGACGCGCGAGGAATCGATGAACCGGTCGCAAAGCACGATCGTGCCGCGTTCGACGGCCGGCCGGATCACCTGCTCGACATGGTCGGCGCGCGCGGCTGCGAACAGGATCGCCTCCATCTTCGGGCCGAACGGTTCGGCCGCACCCGACAAAAGCACATGTCTCACCGCTTCGGCGCCCGGCGAGCCGCCCGGCTCGCGCGTGACCAGAACTTCGTACTTCTTGGCGCGCATGCGCCGCGCCAGCCGCTCGATCTGCGTCGACTTGCCTGCTCCTTCGCCGCCTTCGAAGGTGATGAAAAATCCGCTCGCCAATCGAGAATACCTTTGCCCGCGCTGGCCGCTGTCATAGCTCCCGTCCGACAAAAGGTCCACGAGCCTGCCCGATCACAAATGTTTCTGACGCAGCCAGCCGACAGCGAGTTCCTTGGCGGCGTCGAGCGCGCGCTGCGGCAGCGTGCCTACCTCGACCTTCTCGGCGGCGAAAAGCGGCGTCCGCTGGCTCAGCGTGTCGCCTATCCAAACGCGCAGCTCGCCGACCGGTTGCCCCTCCTCCACCGGCGCCGCCACCGGACCGTCATAGACGATCTTGGCGGTCAGCTTGTCGCGGTTGGCTATCGGCAGAAAGATGTCCACCGGGCCCTTGGCTTTCAAGGCCACGCCGGATTGGGCACCGCCGAAGACCTGCGCTTCGCCGACAACCTCGTCCTTGGCGAAGATCTCGGTCTTCTGGAAGGAGCGCGAACCCCAATCGAGCAGCTTGCGCGCTTCTTCGGAACGCTCGCGATCGTTCGCCAGCCCGCTCAGCGCCGCGATCACGCGGATGCCGTTGTGGCTGACCGTGCCGACAATGCCGAAACCGGCGGTTTCGCTCGCCCCGGCCACGAAGCCGTCGGCATCGATACCCATGGCCAAAAGCGGATTGCGGTTCCGCTGGGAGATCTTGTTCCAGGTGAAATCCGGCTGGCCGTAATAGTGGAAGAATTCCGGATAGTCGCGCCACAGATGCAGAGCCAGCATCGTGAGCTCGCGCACCGTCGTCTGCTGGCCGTCTGCAGGCAACCCGGTCGAATTGACGAAGGTCGATTTCGCGAGGCCGATTTCGCGGGCGCGTTCCGTCATCTGCGCCGCGAAATTCGCTTCCGAACCGGCCATGCCTTCGGCAAGCACGATGCAGCCGTCATTGGCGGCCTGCACGGTCACGCCCTGGATCAGATCCTCGATGCGGACCGCCGATTTGAGCTTGGCGAACATGGTCGAGGTTCCGGATGGCGCGCCGCCGGTGCGCCAGGCGTTTTCGCTGACGACGAAAGTGTCGTCGAGCGTCATCCGCTTCGCCTTGAGAGCGTTGAAGACCACCTCCATCGTCATCAGCTTGGCCATGGAAGCCGGCGGGATCGGCTTGTCGGCATCCTTGGCGAAAAGCACCGTGCCGGTATCGGCATCGATCATGAACGCCTGGCTCGCCTTGGTTTCGAAAAGCTGCGCGCTCGCCGGCACCGCGCAAAACAGCATCAGCGCCAATCCCACAAGTCCGGCGAAAGGCTGAAAGACGCGGAACTGCATGAATGTCGACCCGATCAGAGCAATTCCAGGAAAAGCGCCAAGCGGTTTCCCGTCCGGAATTGCGCAAAGAATACCCCAGCGAGGCCAAGCTATCAGGGTTTTTTCGGCCGTATCAACGGCGCGCGCGAAATTGATCAGTTTCGCACAACCAATGCGTCCGGTGCGCCGTGCGACCAGGCCGCCTGCAGCACATCGTCGATGCTGCCATGGCCATCCGGATAGACGTTGACCGCATACCAGTCGTCGCCGTCGAGCTCGGTGCGCTGGATTTCGGTCCTGCCGAACGGCTCGAGGGC
>NZ_RZSL01000871.1:0-1906 GCF_003997355.1 Mesorhizobium sp. M1E.F.Ca.ET.041.01.1.1
GTCCTTCACTGATGGCGGTCGCTTACGCGTGCCCCCTCCGGACGGCCTCCCCACAGGGCCGCCCGTTCTTCGTGCATGTCGTTGTCTCAAAGCAGCTTGGCACTTTTGAGCAACATCCCTCTGTGATCGCCTAACATGGTTGATAATCCATTGACGGCGCTCGACATCGCCCATGATTTGCGGAAGCAATGGCGGCAAATCGATGACATAAAGCGGGCCGGAAGTCCAAAAAGGGCGGAAAATATGCGGGTTGTCGTGAAATTCATCAGATGGCTGCTGGGTCTCGTGGTGCTGGCGGTGGTCGCGCTGTTTGCCTGGCTCTACTTCGCGCCGCCCGAATTGATCCGCGTCGGTTCCGGCTATTCGGCCAAGATCGTCTGCTCCAATGTCTTCATAGCAGGCCGCGATCCAGGTGAAGTGCTTGCCGTCGACGTTCAGGCACCGGGCCATCCGTTGCTCCGCCTGATGAAGGTTTCGGTCGACAGGGAAAGGGGGCTGGTTTCGGCCGGTCTGTTTTGGGTTCTGGGCAAGAGCGTTGCCGTCGAGCGCGATGGGCTCGGCTGCGCGTCGGTTCCCAATGGCGATACCGGCAAGGCGCGGCAGACGTCCGTCCGTATCGAGCCTCTGGCGGTGACTTCGCAGGATGCGCTCTGGCCAGAAGGCGAAAGGGTGGATGGCTCGCAAAACCCTGAAGTGTCGAAGATCATCGAAGATGCCGCCATGGCCGGGACCGGCATGCGCGCGGTCGTGGTGGTGAAGAACGGCCGCATCGTCGCGGAGCGCTATGGCGACGGTTTTTCGGCCAAGACGCCGCTGCTCGGCTGGTCGATGACCAAGACGGTGAATGCCGCGATCGTCGGCACGCTGGTGAAGGACGGCAAGATGGCGCTCGACAACAAGGGCCTGTTCGCGCCGTGGAAGGTCGATGGCCGCGCCGCGATCAGCCTTGCCGATATGATGGCGATGTCGAGCGGGCTGGAGTTCAACGAGGATTATGGCGACGTCGCCGACGTGACGCGCATGCTCTATCTCGAGCCGGACATGGCGGGCTTTGCCGACGCCAAACCGCTCGCCGGCGATGTGGGCAAGGTGTTTTCCTATTCGAGCGGCACGGCTGTCATGCTGTCGCGGCTGTGGCAAGACGCGATCGGCGACAAGGCGAAGGCGCTGGCCTGGCCTCGGACGGCACTGTTCGAGCCGCTCGGCATGCACAGCGCGGTGCTCGAGACCGACGAGCAGGGCACGTTCGTCGGCTCCTCCTATCTCTATGCCACGGCGCATGACTGGGCTCGCTTCGGCCAGTTCCTGCTGCAAGGCGGGGTGTGGAACGGCGCGGCAGTCCTGCCGTCCGGCTTCGTCGACTGGATGCGGCAGCGGGCGCCGGCCTCGAAGGTCTACGGCAAAGGCCAGGTGTGGATCGAGGGCCCGGGCGATGAGGAGAATCCCGGGGCTGGCGTTGCCGCCGGCCTGCCCAAGGACACCTACTGGATGGAAGGCCATGACGGCCAGACTGTCGCCATCGTTCCGTCGGAGCAACTGGTCGTGGTGCGGCTCGGGCTGACGCCGGCCAAGCTCGGCTACCGGCCGCAGACGATGGTGGCGGCGCTGGTGAAAGCCTTGCATCAGTAAGGGGGTGCCTACTTTCGAGCGCCGATCATGCCCAGCCAGGCATAGCCGCGATAAAGCGTTCTGAAACGGAAGGTTGCACCGGTCCGCTCCGATTCAGATTCAAGTACGTCGCGCAGCGAGGCGCGCGGCTCGACATGGAATTTCCGCAGCCAGCCGCGCAGCAGGGCGCGGAACCAGCGCGGCAGGCCCTCCTGCTGGCCGAAATCGACGACATGCAGCGAGCCGCCAGGCGCAAGCGCGGCGAGCGCCGCCGAGACGGTCTTTTCCCAACCAGGGA
>NZ_RZSL01000872.1:0-1902 GCF_003997355.1 Mesorhizobium sp. M1E.F.Ca.ET.041.01.1.1
GCGTGGCAGGAGCACGACCTCGCCAATCCGAAGGGCCGCGATGACGAGCGTCTTGAGGACGCCAAACCTCACCGCATCGGAAAGGGTCTGCGGCGTCTCGGTGAAGATGATCCGCACCATCTCCCAAAATGCCCGCTGTTCGGGAAGCTTTGACGCAGATTTCCGCTCGGCTAGGGCGCTGCGCAGACGATCGGTTCTGCGATATCAGCAAGTGCGGGCAATTGAGCCCGCCACGAAGGGTCTGAACGTAGTTGGCCAGATGCAGGAGTTCCTGTTGCACCGGAAGCTGTCGGCGCGAATCGGCCGTCTTGAGGCCCGGTTCCTCGTATCTCGGATCGTCGTCTCCGGTCTGTTGGACATCGAGCCACGCCACGGTTCTTCCGGTGGCTGGATCGAAGTCCTCTTTGAAAGAGTTGGTGAGGAGCAATGCGCTTTCGCCGCGGCGCAGTCCGAGCCGGAGGAGCAGCATCAAGATGAGCAGGTTTCGTCAGCGCTGTGCCTTGGTCTTGGAGGCGCAAGGCCAGGAGCATAGTGACAAGCGACAGCAGGTCGAGAATGCTTGCCAGCATGCCCGGTATGAGGCGGAGCGTGCACACCGCAAATACGATGCGGTTGATCCCGAGAAAGCTGGCCGGCATTGGCGACGTCGACACGGCCAACCGCTTTCTGGCCGAGGTCTAACCGGGCCCCCGACTCTGTCATTTTTGTCGGATTCGGCACAAAAGGCCTGTTTAGCCATTCTCTTGTGTCGCTTCAGCCTAAACAACTGAAAAGCAAGCAAAAAAGTCTTCTTTCACTCGATCAGCCGGCTGGCATGAATTTTGAAACGTTCATTGATGTGT
Source organism: Mesorhizobium sp. M1E.F.Ca.ET.041.01.1.1 (assembly GCF_003997355.1). Taxonomy (NCBI): domain Bacteria; kingdom Pseudomonadati; phylum Pseudomonadota; class Alphaproteobacteria; order Hyphomicrobiales; family Phyllobacteriaceae; genus Mesorhizobium; species Mesorhizobium sp. M1E.F.Ca.ET.041.01.1.1. The sequence goes on from NZ_RZSL01000872.1 coordinate 843, forward strand.
CAAGCGACGCCAGTGCTTGCACAGCAAGTGAGAAGTTCTCCCTTGAAGGATTACGCTCGCGCGAAGGAGACAATATATGCAGCAGATACTGGAGCGCCTGGCCGCCAAGATAACGCAAGCCGATACTGATCAGCAGTCTTCCGGAAGCTTACGTAATGAGGAGATGTTTGATCCTGACATCGTGCCGCATATTCCCGGAGACGACGTCCATCCGTTCATCGGTCACCCTGATGCAATGTTTCCAGATGGGGGCGGCCCAACAGAAAAGATCGCCAAACTGCAAAAGCCGGAGGATCGTCTGCTCTGGAGCGGCATACGTGAGACCCATCACAAGGCGCAAATAAAGGTCCGCGATATCCCAAATGTTCTGGACGATTTTGAGCATTCCGTAAAGGTACTCTCACTTGACTGTTTCGATACGTTGCTATGGCGCAAGACAGCGACGCCTGCAGACGTTTTTGCCGTGCTCGCCGATAATCCCGTCGCGCGAAGGTTAGGGATAGCTCCTCACCAACGCGTTAGCGCTGCTGCGCGTGCCTATCGAGCGAAGCTATTAGAGAACGGATCAAGGGAGACCGATCTCGATGATATTTATCGGCTTTTTACATCGCTTTCTGGTGAGGAACGGGCGCTATTGGCCGAGGCGGAAATCCGAACCGAAATGGATGTTTGCTTTGCATTCTCCCCGTACGTAGACCTGATCAGGCTGGCGCACGGCCGCGGTATCAAAATTATCATCGTGAGCGACACGTATTTGCGCGAAAACGAGTTAAGGCGCCTCTTGGCTCGGCATTTGCCTGAGGACGTTATGCAGTCAATTAACAAGATTTACTGCTCTGTCGATTATGGTACCTCGAAGAGCAATGCCCTTTTTCAGATTGTAATCAAAGAGTGTGGCGTGCCTGCATCGCAACTACTTCACATCGGCGACAATGATGTAGCCGATGCACAAGCGCCGCAGAAATTGGGCGTGCGTGCGCTGCATTTCCTGCCGTTTGATCATGAGGTCGCAGACTTCTTGCGCCTGCAGAACGCGGCATCGTCGTTGATTGTACTCAAT
>NZ_RZSL01000873.1:0-1900 GCF_003997355.1 Mesorhizobium sp. M1E.F.Ca.ET.041.01.1.1
TTCCTGGCGCCCGTCCTGACCGCCGCCAGCGGCCTTGCCGGCAGCGAGGGACATCGCCTGGCGGCGTTGCTGCTGGCGACGCTTGCCGGCTGCGCGTCGCTGTTCAACATCGCCAATCTGGTGCCGGTGTGGAAGTTCGACGGCGGCCAGGTGCTGCGCCAGATCTGCCCAGGGCCACTCGCGCTCGCGCTGGCGTCCTTCCTGCTGCTCTCCGCCCTGTTGGCGCTCGGCTGGCGCGCCGGTTTCCCGCCCGGCTTCCTGCTCATCGCCGGAGCGGTGTTCTCGATGCTCAGCCTGCTCACCGTGGGCAGCGGCGTGAAGCCGCGTCACGAGCTGAAGCCGATCCGAGCCGTCGATCGCCTGGCCATGGCCGGCGCGCTGCTCGCGGTCTTTGCCATTCACGGCTATGGTGTGCTCTGGGCTTCGGCGCAGCTCATGTAGAGTGTGCTGACACGTTTTCGACTCGGCCTGACCTGAATCTCAGTACACCCTAGGCCGGAGCGGGGTTTAGCCTGCCTTTCGGGTCAGTTCGGCGACCGGGGCCGAGGCAGGCCCGAACACGTCCTCGAAGGCGGATTTCAGCGCGAGGTCGAGGTCGGCCATGGTCACGGGCAGGCCGAGGTCGACGAGGCTGGTCACGCCGTGGTCCGAGACGCCGCAAGGCACGATGCCGCTGAAATGGCCAAGCTCCGGCTCGACATTGATGGCGATGCCATGGAAGCTCACCCAGCGCCGCAGCCGGATGCCTATTGCCGCGATCTTGTCCTCGGCCGGCGAGCCATCGGGCAGGGCAGGGCGATCCGGCCGCACCACCCAGACGCCGACCCGGTCCTCGCGCCGCTCGCCGCGCACGTTGAAGGCGGCAAGTGTTTCGATGATCCACTCTTCGAGCGCTGCGACGAAGGCGCGGACATCCTCGCGCCGGCGCTTCAGGTCGAGCATCACATAGGCGACCCGCTGGCCGGGGCCGTGATAGGTGTATTCGCCGCCGCGCCCGGCGGCGAAGACCGGGAACCGGTCGGGCTCGATCAGGTCTTCGATACGCGCGCTGGTGCCGGCGGTGTAGAGCGGCGGATGCTCGACCAGCCAGACCATCTCGCCGGCCGCGCCGCTGCGGATCGCCTCGGCGCGGGCTTCCATGAAGGCGAGCGCATCCGGATAGGCGGTCAATCCGGGCTCGATCACCCATTCGACCGGCGCCGAACCGGGCAGGGGCAGGAACGACGTGGCGATCTGGCTGCGTTCTGTCATGGAACTTTCGATCTTCGACTATGCATGCCGTTATCCCAAAACCGCCTTGCACTTTTGGGCGACATGCATTTGCCAATCATATGGCGGCAATCGGCCGAAACGTCCAGTTCCGCCGGCGTGAAGCCGGGTCGTGAAGGGTTGTGCATATCTGCGGCGATTATTCCGCACGGCGCACTTGTTTCGCCGGAAGCGATTTGCTACAGGCCCCGGGCCGGACGGTTCCGGCTCCTACCACGTGCGGTCGTGGCGGAATTGGTAGACGCGCAGCGTTGAGGTCGCTGTGGGGCAACCCGTGGAAGTTCGAGTCTTCTCGACCGCACCAAACTCCTCCCCGAAAGTTTCTTTTGACGGCCGGCGCCGTCCATGTCGGCAAGCTTCCAGCCGATGACGGCGACATCGAAGCCGGCCTCCGCCGCCAGGTCCAGGAACTGCTTGCCGCTCTGCACGGCGTTCACCAGTTCGAAACGTCCATCGCATTCCAGCATTTGGCGGAGTGCCGACACGACGAGCGGATTGCGTTCGGCGCCGACAACGCGCACGCGCTACCCGCCGACTGCTTCGTCGAAGCTGTTTCGGTACACTGGTAGCGGCGCGTGGCACCCTGCTTCATTCAAACGGACGAGGACAGTGGACAAGCATGCCCCTAGCG
>NZ_RZSL01000874.1:0-1892 GCF_003997355.1 Mesorhizobium sp. M1E.F.Ca.ET.041.01.1.1
CGCGCGAGAACCGCGGCCTCGTCGCCAGCCTCAACGAGGGGCTGGCGGTCGCGCGCGGCGAGCTGGTCGCGCGCATGGATGCCGACGACTTCGCCTATCCCTGGCGCCTGTCGCGGCAGGCGGCGCTGTTTGCCGCGCGGCCCGAGCTCGGCTTCTGCGGCTCGCTTGTCGACATGCTGCAATACGGCCGCGTCGCACGGGGCAGGCTCGATCCGGTGTTCCGCCTCGACCTCTCCGTGCTGTCGCAGTTCTTCACGATCTTCATGCACCCGACGGTGGTCTACAACCGCCGGATCATCGGCGAGGCCGACCTCCATTACGACGGTACCTACCGGCATGCCGAGGATTTCGACCTCTTCCGGCGGCTTGCCGGCTGCTATCCGGCGGCCATGATGGAGGAGAGCCTGTTGGTCTACCGCGTGCATCCCGGCAGCGTGACCAGCCGGCATACGAGGGAGATGCGGCGCACGCATCTCAGGATCGTGGCGGAGAATCTCGAGCACGAGGGCCTGGCGCAGGACAGCACAGACCTACGCGCCATCGGTGACGAGGTTTCCTTCGACACCGTGCGACGGGCGGCAGCCTTCATCCGCGCGCTGGAGGAGCATATCGCGGCACTGCCAGCGGCAACCCGGCCGAGCTTCGAGGCCGGCGCGCTCAACCTGTTCTATTTTCTCTACCAGCTCGTAAACGACGAGGAACGCCCGGCCCTGACCCACGAGCTTTTGACGCTTGCCGCGAAATGGAACGCGATCCGCCGCCGCGAGAAATACGCGCTCAGCCCCGGTGCCTGGGCCCCCTGGCTGAGCCAGGCCTCGATGTGGGCGGGCAAACGCGCGGACCGGATGGCCCACCGCTTCAAATCCGCGCCGGCGGCATCGGTGCTGGCACGCTATCGGATGGGGACGGCATGAGGGAGATGGGCCAAGTTGTCATACAGGGCTGTAACCGCCAATGCTGGCGGGACAGCACCCCCCTCTGGCCTGCCGGCTCCGGCCCTTCGCTACCGCTCCGGGCGTTCGTCGTTCGCGAAGCCAAGCAATTGGCTTCGCGTCCGCTTCGCGGACCACTCCTCACCCCCCGCAAGGGGGGAGATTGGCGGCTTCGCCGACGGCGCCCACTTATTCGCCGCTTGAGATTGGCGAAAGTCGAGGCGACGTCCAATCTCCCCCCTTGCGGGGGAGATGTCCGGCAGGACAGAGGGGGGTGTGAAGGATCGCGACGCATCGCATCTATCTGTCGGGGCGAGGCAGCCGCCGAGGCCACGCCATGAACGACGCGCGCCATCCGCTGCCGCGGCTCCCGGTCCTGCCCGCGCCTCCCTGGCCCAGGCAGCGGCCGCGGGTCTCCTTCATCGTCTGCACGCGCGACCGCGCGACGGTGCTGGAAGCCTGCATCGACTCGATCCGGGCCGCCTGCAGGGCGCACCCCACCTTCGCCGCCGAACTGGTGGTGGTCGACAACGGCTCGCGCGACGGCACGGCGGAATATCTTTCCCGGATCGCCGCGGCCTCCGACCTTCTCCTGACCACGATCCGCGAGCCGCGCCCCGGACTGGCGACGGCGCGCAATGCCGGGCTGGCGCGGGCGCGCGGGCGCGTTCTGGTCTTCGTCGACGACGATTGCAGGCTCGACCGCAACTACCTCGTCGACCTCGAACGGCATTATGCAAGCGGCGATAAATGGCTGATCCGCGGCGGCCGCGTCGAGATCGGCGACGCGCGCGACCTGCCTTTCACGATAAAACGCTGCGACAAACGCGAGCGGCTGACGCCCGCCGTCCATCCGGGCGGTTTCGTGCTCGGCTGCAACATGACCATGCATCGCGACGTCGCCGCCTTGATCGGCCCCTTCGACGAACGTTTCGGCGCTGGCGGGGCGCTGCGTTCGGC
>NZ_RZSL01000875.1:0-1878 GCF_003997355.1 Mesorhizobium sp. M1E.F.Ca.ET.041.01.1.1
TTTGATCGACGACATCCTGGAATCCGGCAAGACGCTTTCCTTCACCCGCGACCTCATGCTGTCGCGCGGCGCCAAAAGCTGCGTCATTGCGGTGCTGCTCGACAAGCGCATGCGCCGCCAGACCACGCTCAACGCCGACTATGTCGGCTTCGACTGCCCCGACTATTTCGTCGTCGGCTACGGCATGGATGTCGCGCACGCGTTCCGGGAACTGCCGTTCGTCGGCGTGGTCAAGGGCGACGCCTGACTCTCGAAGCGGAATCCGTGACGACCCGTCGACCGTTCGAATTTTCAGAAAAAGTCAACGTTTCCGCGCCATGTATCTCGGCATGGCAAAGCTTCTGATCGTCGAGGACGATGAGTCCGTCCGCACCCTCGCCGCCCGCGCACTGGAGCGCGACGGGCACAATGTCACCATCGCCGCCGACGGCGCGCAAGGGTTGGCGCTGATCCGGCAGGCGCATGGTGGCTACGATCTCGTGGTGTCCGACATCCGCATGCCGGAGATGGACGGCATCGAGATGGCGACGGCGGCGGCGAAACAGTTCCCGGCGATGAAGATCATGCTGATGACCGGCTATGCCGACCAGCGCGAGCGCGCCGAGGAATTGAACGGCATCATCCTCGACGTGGTGCAGAAGCCGTTCACGCTTGCCGAGATACGCGCCCGTGTCGGCCGGGTCTTAAGCTGCTTCGCTTGACCGTCTAGACAGCGTCACCGGTTGCCGCGAGTGTCGGTACGGCGCTCCTGTGCCGCTCGCCGTTGAGCGCGAGCAGTCCGGCGCCGATGATCAGCGCAGCGCCGAGCACGGTCGTCCCGCGCGGTACCTCGGCGAAGAACAGGAAGCCCCAGAGCGGCGACCAGAGAATGCCGGTATATTCGAAGGTGGCGACGCGGTTGGCGGGGGCCATCCGATAAGCCTGCGACAACAAAATCATGCCGGCGGGGGCGACGAGGCCGCAGGCGGCCATCTTGAGGAAGTCCGGCATGGTCGGCCACACCCATGGCCGCACCAGGAAGTCGAGGCTCGGATGGCCCGCGTGGGTGATGCCGGCAAGATGAAATATGGCGGCGACCGCCACAGCGCCGGTGAGGTAGGCGCCGTTCTGGTAGAAGGCCATGACCGTCGATGATTCGGTGTCGCCGATCCGGCGCGCCATCAGCTGCGAGAAGCCGTAGAGGAATGCCGAGCCGAGCGACAGCAGCGCCGCCCAGTCGAACACTCCGGCGCCCGGACGCAGCATCACGACGACCCCGACAAGGCCGATCAGCACAGTCGTCAGCGTCCGCCAGGAGACGTGCTCGCCGAGGTAAGGCCCGGCGAGCGCCATGATGAAGAGCGGCGCCATGAAATAAAGCGCTATCGCGTCGGCCAGCGATAAGGCGGCGATCGCCAGGTAATAGACCGTGTAGGACGAGAACTGGATGAAGGCGCGCAGCGTCAGCATGCCCGCTCGCTTCGACAGCAGCGCCTTCAGGCCGACATCGGCATGGACGACAACGATCAGGATCGGCAGCGCGACGATGGCGCGGATCGCCATCACCTCCGTCACCGGATAGCCGCCCGACACTGCCTTCACCAGCGGGTCCTGCAGCGAAAACACCAGAACGCCCAAGCAGAGGCTCAAGATGCCAAGCACCATCCGGTTCTGCATCGACGTTCCAGCGAAAAAGAGCCCGCCACCATTTTCGGGCAGCGGGCACGAGTGAGGACTCTTCGAATTGGTCCGCGGCCGATTTCGCGGCCGCATATCCAATGGGTGCGGTGACTATCCTGCGACGTTTGACATGTTGCAAACGAATTGGAATGATATCAGCGATCAAAATTTCTTATGGCGATACCTATGAAGCCCACCCTCGACAGCGACCTCCTGCGC
>NZ_RZSL01000876.1:0-1877 GCF_003997355.1 Mesorhizobium sp. M1E.F.Ca.ET.041.01.1.1
AATGGGCCGCGATCTGCGACAGATCCGCGAGTTCGCCTTGATCTCGGACGAAGAGCGTGACGAACTCTCATCTCCTGCCGCGCCGATCGTGCTGCTGCACCGGCGCGCGAAGTGGCCGGTGGCACCGGGCGTCGCCCCCGACCACGACCGGCTCGGTTTCATGCTGCCCTACACGCCACTGCACCATCTTCTCATGAGGGTGCTCGACAGGCCGATCGTGTTGACCTCGGCCAACCATTCAGGCGAGCCGCAATGCAGGGACAATAACGAAGCGCGGCGGGAGCTTCACGGCATCGCCGACCATTGGCTGATGCACGACCGCGCGATCGTCAACCGGCTGGACGACAGCGTCGTGCGTTGTGACCAGCATGGTGTTTCGGTGCTGCGCCGTGCCCGCGGCCTCGCACCGTCGCCCATGCCATTGCCGTCTGGTTTCGAGAGCCCGCATAGCGTGCTTGCAACGGGTGGCGATCTGAAAGGCGCGTTTTGCCTGGCCGGAAATGGCAAGGCGCTGCTCTCCCAGCATCTCGGCGATCTCGCCGAACCGAAGAGCCAGGCGGCATGGCGCCGCGCCCTGGACCTCTACAACAACCTTTTCGATGCGAAACCCGGCCTCGTAGTGACCGACCGGCATCCGGCCTACCGATCGAGGCAGATTGGCATCGAACTCGCTCGCGAGTGCGGAGCGAGGCTCATCGAAGTCCAGCACCACCATGCGCATCTTGCCTCCTGCATCGCGGGGCACGGTCGCGCCCTTGATGCTCCTCCGCTGCTGGGCGTGGTCCTCGACGGCATCGGCTTCGGCGACGACGGCACGATCTGGGGCGGAGAGTTCCTGCTCGGCGACTATCGCCGCTACAAACGCCTGGCGCATTTCGATGCCATCGCGATGCCAGGCGGCGACCAGGCGAGCCGCGAGCCCTGGCGCAATGCCTACGCGCATCTCCATGCCGCCTTCGGTCCAGATTTCCTTGCCGGTCCCGTCGGCAATCTGCCGTTTGCACAGGCTTTGGCCGAAAGGCGGCCGAGCATCGTCGCGCAAATGATTGAAAGAGGCGTCAACGCCCCGCTTGCGTCTTCCGCGGGACGGCTGTTCGACGCTTGCGCGGCGATCCTGGGAACCTGCTTCGAGCTGCAGTCCTATGAAGGGCAAACAGGCATGGAGTTGGAGGCGCTCGCGAACCCGTTCATCGAGGAGGCCGAGGCCTGGGCGCTGCCTCCCGACGATGGATCGATCATTCGCTGGCGAGGTCTCTGGGAGGCGTTGCTGCGCGACATGGCTGCTGATGTCGAGATCGGCCTGATCGCCGCGCGTTTTCATCGGACCTTGATCGCGGTCGTGTCCAGAACCACGCGCCGATTGGCCCGCGAGAACCAAGTCGACACGATCGCGCTTTCCGGCGGTGTCTTCCAGAACCGGCTCATGCTTGAAGGGGTGTTCTCGGAACTCTCCGCGGCCGGGTTCGAGCTACTCGCCCATACGGATGTTCCGGCCAATGACGGGGGGCTGGCGCTTGGCCAGGCGATGATAGGCTTGGCCGCCCTCGGCTAAGAGGGGTGCTCGGCGACGATGGGTTCCGCGCCTTTATTGGCTTACCCGCCTGATTGGTTCACCAGCAACGGAACGATGCGGTCGCTCTTGGCGAGGACGGGACGGCCTGAGGTGGCATAGGGAATGCCGAGCGCATCCCAGGTCTCGACCAGCGCGTCCTGCAATTCGGCGATCAGCGCGTCGGAATGGAAGGGTGTGGGCGTGATGCGCAGCCGCTCGGTGCCGCGCGGCACCGTCGGATAGTTGATCGGCTGGATGTAGATGCCGTGGACGCCGAGCAGGCGGTCGCTGGCCATCTTGCACAGCTCCGGATCGCCGACCAGCA
>NZ_RZSL01000877.1:0-1872 GCF_003997355.1 Mesorhizobium sp. M1E.F.Ca.ET.041.01.1.1
GCGGAACATCGATCTCCAGCTTGCCGGTCTCGGTCGTCACCGTCTTGCGGCCGTAGCCGTTACGCGTATTGCCAGCGTCTTCGCCGCCGGCAAGGTGATGGTCCATCTCCGCGTTTAGCGCGCGCTCCGTCAGAGCCTTCTTGAGCGAATCCAGCAGCCCGCCCTGTTCGAAGGCTGCACTGGCCGCCCCTCCTGCCAACAACTGGTCAAGAAGGTCATTCGGGATCGCAGGTTCTTTGCGTCGGGTCATAGTGGGAATCCTTTTTACCCATTATGCCCGCCCGCACACGGAATTCCTGACAGTCCCTCTTGGCCCGTCTCGATGGTTGTCATGGCGCGAGCCGGGGTCTCCGCGCCGCGCATCAAGCTGACCGACGCTCTCTTCATCTAGAGACGCGCAGTCATCAAACGAGCTGCTCCCGTCTTAGCGGCCTAACCGGAGCCACCGTCCCGGCAAGGGACGTCGTAATCGCGGGACCTGGTGTCGATGCTCGCCGTGTTCCTCCTTATCCTCTCATCGAACGCTTCACGACACGACTGCCGCAGGACGGCCTGTCTGCAGAATGCGCTCACTCATCTGGTGCAGAACACCGCCAGCATGCGCGCAAGTGCAACCTTGGCCCTTTCGCATCCCGGCCCGCTTCGCCACAGCAAGCGCCAAGGACTTCAAGGCCGAGCCCTTGACCGGTCGCGTCAGCATCACCTTGGCTCGTAGAGCGCCACAGGCACCCCATGCTCGCCGACCTTGGAGATGCGCCCCGTCACGTCGGTCTCGCCAGACTGGTACTTCCTCGGCGTCAGGCCGAAATGGGCGCCCACTATCCGGGACGAGCGAAAGCGCAACGGGTCGTCGATGGTCGCTGAAAAATGCCGGCGCTACCAAAGCCCCGACCCCCGGGCACGCTCATCAGGTTGCGCACCTGCGCATAGCGACGCGCCAACCGACAAGACGCTTCTCGATCGTCTTGAACTCGCACAGCAGCACTGCTCGGGCCTTGAGAAGAGCCTCGGCAATCTGCTCCAGCGTGTCATGATGGGCGACCAGTTCGCGAACCCGCCGTTCAAACGTCTTTGGCGTCGTCAGGCCAACGTTCAGCGAAAGCCGCGCAAGCTCAGCGGATGCACATCTCAACATCGCGCCGGTTCGACTGCAGGAGCCTGCGCGTGGTCAGCAGGGCGCGGACCTCCTGTGCCAGTAGAGACATGCAGTGCACTGGGCGGAACCAGCCAAGCCGCATGAGCTGTGCAATGCCGCGCATCCTTGCGATCCGTCTTCACAGGCATCGCCTTGAAGGCGTCGCGCACGCGGCGCATCTCGAGAAGCTCCACTGCCACCCGGACGCCTGCAGTCCAGCAAATAGCCATTGCGACAGCGGCCCTGCCTCCAGGCCAATCCGTGCAAGCGGTACTTCGAGCGCCGCAAACCAGGCGATCAGCGACTCCGGCTCCCTCGGCACCTTCGCTTCCCGCACAATCTTGCCCAGCCCATCAACCACGCAGACACTTGAGCATTCCAATGACACATCAATCCCGGCATAGTAATCCACGGTCATCTCTCCTTGAGGTTTGGCGCTGGCTGCGGCCATGACGCCGTTCACACCATCCATTGTGAGGGACGACTGCCTCGACCGAAAGTCTAGCCTCGGCGCCAGAGGCCCGTTACCCCACCTTAGGCAACCGATTGCATAATCAATCGCTGCGGCAAATAACTATTCTGAGTTTCACGGGTCCGTTCTCCAAGCGATGATAGACACGAATAGCATTCTTATGCTGCTTGGAAACACTGGCGATAGAGGACCGTATAGGATGCAGCAATCCGCAGAAACTCGGTCTACGATCGACGACGCCGTTTGTGCATGAGCAGTGCATCTA
>NZ_RZSL01000878.1:0-1872 GCF_003997355.1 Mesorhizobium sp. M1E.F.Ca.ET.041.01.1.1
GTCCTGCGCTGAGCTGATCGGCAGGAAGACCAGGGCCGGCAAGGTCATCGACAGCGACGAGGTTTTCTGCTCGGAGCTGCTCGACGCCGAGGGTGTCGCGGTGGTGTTCGGCTCGGCCTTCGGCCTTGGTCCGAACTTCCGCATCTCCTATGCGACGTCGGAGACGCTGCTGGAGGAAGCCTGCACCCGCATCCAGCGTTTTACTGCATCGCTGACCTGAACGGCAGCGTAGCCACCCAGATAAAAAAAACCCGGCTTCGCGCGCCGGGTTTTTGTTGACGGCGCTCAGCCGCCATATTGCTCGTCGGAGACGGCCTCGAGCCAATCGGCGTGGACGCCGTCCATCGCCTCCTGCATGGCGACATGCGTCATCGTGGTTTTCGGCCCGGCGCCGTGCCAGTGCTTTTCGCCCGGCGCGAACGAGATGACGTCGCCCGCCCTGATCGCCTCGATCGGCCCGCCCCACGTTTGCGCAAGCCCGGCGCCCGAAGTCACATAGAGCGTCTGGCCAAGCGGATGCGTATGCCAATGGGTGCGCGCGCCGGGTTCAAAGCTGACCAGCGTCGCCCTGAGCCGCGCCGGCGCCTCCTTCTCGATGATCGGTGTCTGCAGCACCTTGCCGGTGAAATACTTTTCCGGCGCAATGATCGTCGGCACGCTGCCGCACGCAATGATCTTCATCGTTCAAATCCTCAATCGTTGACGAAACAGCAAGCCGGAAGCGGCGCATCTCAGGATGTAGTTTCAACCGGCTATGAGGCTAGTGCAACGGGTCTTTCCGCTGCCAATGATGACAGCGTCGAAGCAGCTTTAGTGGTGCGTCAAATCTTTCTGTCAGCTGTTTAAAATACTGTCATAAATTGTTGCTTTTTAACCATAAAATGAGGCAGTCGGCCGAGCATTGGGGAACGAAGCAAGACAGTCGCCGCGCTCAATGTCTTTTTAACCGCTCGGCTCTAGCCATGGCCCGTGCTGTGGGGGGCGCGGACATGAGCATCTTGGCGACAATCAAGGATCATAGCGGCAGGATTTACCGCGGCATTCAGGCACTGCTCGTGGCGAGCATCGCCGCTACGGCAATTGCCGCCTTCGGACTGACCGAAGATGCCTCGCGCGCCACGGCTCTCGCCTTGTCGGCGATATCGACCGGCCTGGCGCTGCTGGTGCTGATGTATATGCGCTCGAGCGTCGTCCAGCGCCTGCAGTCGGCGGCGGACGCCGAAGCCGAGAAGCACCGCTTCCTCAGCGTCGACGCAATGACCGGCGCCATGACCCGGCGCTATTTCCTCGAAGCGTTGAGCGACAGTCTGGGCACCTTGCGCAACCGCCGGCAAGCGAGCCTTCTGTTGATCGACCTCGACCATTTCAAGCAGCTCAATGACACCTTCGGCCACCAGTTCGGCGACCTCGCGCTCGCTTATGTGGTCAAGGAGGCTGAGCGCATCTTTGACGACAGCCTTATCGGACGGCTGGGCGGCGACGAGTTCGGCGTCATCGTCCCGCATGGCGACACGGCTGCCCTCAACAAGGATGTCCGCCGGCTGCTCGACGCGATGCGGGCCGGAAAGCGGCATGAAGGCAAGGTCGTTCCGCTGTCGATCTCGTTGGGGGTTGCGCTTGCGCCGCTGCACGCTTCCAACCCCACCGAATTGATGTTGCTTGCCGATCTCGCGCTCTACGAAAGCAAGGCGGCTGGCCGGGGTCGTGTCACGGTCTTCGACGAGGAGATGCTGTCGGACAAGCGTTATCGCCGGCTCGTGGAGCGCGAACTGCGCGCGGCCGTCTATCTTGGCGAGTTGGAGCTCCACTATCAGCCGATCATGGGCGCCGAGGGCTCCATCGACGCTCTCGAAGGTTTGATCCGCTGGCGTC
>NZ_RZSL01000879.1:0-1869 GCF_003997355.1 Mesorhizobium sp. M1E.F.Ca.ET.041.01.1.1
CTTCCGGCCGAGCGCCAATCCGGTGAAGGGTTACAAGACCTGGATCGCCGGGCAGCTCGAGCCGGCCGGCCGGCTCACCGTCGATGCCGGCGCCGTCGGTGCGCTGAAGTCGGGTAAGTCGCTGCTGCCCGCCGGTGTCAAGCTGGTCAGCGGCAATTTCTCGCGCGGCGACACGGTTGCGATCCTGTCGCCCGAGGGCCGCGAGATCGCGCGCGGGCTGGTTGCCTATGATGCCGCCGATGCCGTAAGGATCGCGGGTTTGAAGACGGCCGAGATCGAAAATGTGCTCGGCTACGAGGCCCGCTCGGCGATGATCCATCGCGACGACCTTGTGGTAAGCGTCGCCGGCGACCAAGTATTGGCCAGCGAATGACCCAGCGGAGGATGAACCATGCTGAAGCTGCATGAAAAATCCGGGGAAGACACCGTGGCAACAATGGCCGACATCGGCCGCCGCGCCCGGACTGCCGCCCGACCGTTGGCCGTCGCCACGACCGCGGCCAAGAATGCTGCTTTAGCCGCCATGGCCGACGCCATCCTGCGCAACGAGCAGGCGATCCTCGAGGCCAACGCCATCGACATGTCGAATGGCCAGGAAGCGGGGCTGTCGGCATCCTTCATGGACCGGCTGAAGCTGACGCCACCGCGCATCAGGGCCATGGCCGACGGCATCCGCGAGATCGCCGCGCTCAAGGATCCGGTCGGCGACGTCATTGCCGAATGGGATCGGCCGAACGGCCTCCACATCGAGCGCGTTCGCACGCCGCTCGGCGTTATCGCCGTTATCTATGAAAGCCGGCCGAACGTGACGGCCGATGCAGGCGCGCTCTGCCTGAAGGCGGGCAATCCGGTGATCCTGCGCGGCGGATCGGATTCGATCAATTCGTCGGTCGCCATCCATGCCTGCATGGCCGAAGGGCTGAAGGCCGCCGGTCTGCCGGAAGATGCCATCCAACTGGTGGCGACCACCGACCGCGCCGCCGTCGGCGAGATGCTCAAAGGCTTGAGCGGCAATCTCGACGTCATCATCCCGCGCGGCGGAAAGAGCCTTGTCGCGCGTGTGCAGAACGAGGCGCGGGTGCCGGTCTTCGCCCATCTCGAAGGCATCTGCCATCTCTATGTCGACCGCTCGGCAAAGCTCGACATGGCGGTGAAGATCGCCGTCAACGCCAAGATGCGGCGCACCGGCGTCTGCGGCGCTGCCGAGACGCTGCTGGTCGACCGCGCGGCGGCGCCCACCCATCTGGTGCCGATCCTCGAAGCGCTGCGCGCCGCCGGCTGCGATATCCATGCGGACGTCGAGGTGATGCAGGCTTTCTCCGACGCCAGCCCGGCGACCGATGCCGACTGGGTGACGGAATATCTCGACGCCATCATCGCGGTGAAGCTGGTCGACGGCGTCGCCGGCGCGATCGACCATATCGAGACGTTCTCCTCGCACCACACCGAGGCGATCATCGCCGAGGATGCGCAAGCGGTCGAAAGATTCTTCAACGAGATCGACTCGGCGATCCTCTTGCACAATGCCTCGACACAATTCGCCGACGGCGGCGAGTTCGGCATGGGCGCCGAAATCGGCATCGCCACCGGCAAGATGCATGCGCGCGGGCCGGTCGGCGTCGAGCAGCTGACCTCGTTCAAATACCGCGTGCGCGGGTCGGGACAGGTGAGGCCGTGATCTTTTTCGCTCCAAAGGCCTGACGCTTGCGCCCAGCCACCCCCCTCTGCCCTGCCGGGCATCTCCCCCGCAAGGGGGGAGATCGACTGCCACAATTCCCTTCGCCAATCGCCGGCGCTGCAAAATTTGTGCCTTCACAGAAGCTGCTGATCTCCCCCCTTGCGGGGGAGATGTCCGGCAGGACAGAGGGG
>NZ_RZSL01000087.1:0-16217 GCF_003997355.1 Mesorhizobium sp. M1E.F.Ca.ET.041.01.1.1
CACATAATTGGATATATGTTGCCGATTTACCAAGTGTAAAAAATGCAGATCTCTACATATTCAAGTATATGAAATAGGTTGAAGGTCTGTTGCAAAGATCGAGCCTCGCATGTCTCTTTCCGGGAAATGCCGAAGGGGGCTTGAGCTATGACGACCAGTATCGAATTCGACGCCGTTTCCGATTCCCGGGACGAGCACTCGACTGTTGGCGAACATCCGGTCACGGCGGGCGTGCAAGTCGCCCAGGCCGCCGGCGGCCAGGCCGCGGGTGAGCCGGTGCCGGTCGATGTGGGCAATGGCGCGCCGGCGCAGGGCGCGGGCAACGCACAGAACGCACAAGCGGCAGACAAGCCGGCGGCGGACGCCGACGCTCCTGCCTCCAATGCTCCTGCCGGCAACGCGCCGGCCGCGAACGCAGCGGCCTCGAATGTCCCGCATGAATATCATGCCGAGGCCGGCAATGTCGTGAAGCTTCCGGCCAATATCTCGATCGACAACATCAAGGTCGACGGGCACAATCTGGTTCTGGTGCAGCCCGACGGATCCGAGATCGTCATCAAGGACGGCGCGCTGAACGTGCCGACCTTCATCATCGGCGACGTCGAGGTGCCGCGCGTTGCCCTGATCGCCGCCCTTGAATCCAGCCATGTCGATGTCGCTTTCGGCGCCGACGGCTCGATCTCGGCCGGCGGAAATGCGCCAGGCAGCGCCGGCGGAAACTTCTCGGTTCCTCCTGGCGGCATCGGTGACGGCTTCGACCTGACCGCGCTGCTGCCGCCGACCGCATTGCAGTTCGGGCTGCTCGACCGGCGCGAGCTCTTTCCCTCCGTTCTCGACAAAGGCATTTCAGTCGTAGCCACGTCATTGCTCAGCCCGGACGAGGCGGCCAGCGAGACCGGCTTGAACGGCGGCCCGTCACAATCGCCGGGCAGCGACGCGCCGAGCAATTCGGAAACATCCAGCACCGGAACGATCACCATCGACGCGCCGGATGGCATCGGATCGATCGTCATCAACGGCGTCACCGTCACCGGCACCGGCCAGCAGATCCAGGGCCAGTTCGGCTACATCACGATCGTCTCCTTCGATCCGAACACCGGCGTCGTCGAATACAACTACACGGTGACCGAATCGGTCACCCACCCCGAACATACGGACGGGTATGATCCCAACGACACGGTTCCGGACAATTTCAGCATCACCGTCACGGATTCCGACGGCGATACGGCCAGCACCACCTTTGCCGTCGCCATCATAGACGACGTGCCGACGGCGATCGCCGACACCGACAGCCTCGCGGCCGGACAGTTCGGCCCGGCGACCGGCAACGTGCTGGTTGGCGGCACCGACGCGGGCGATGCCAACACGACGGACGGCGTCGCCGACACCCAGGGCGCCGACGGCGCGACGGTGGTTGGGGTCGCCAAGGGCACGACCAATGTCGATCTGGACGACACGAGCACCCTAGGCGTGCAGATCCAGGGCGCCTACGGCAAGCTGACGCTCCACGCCGACGGCAGCTACACCTATGTGCGCGACGCCAACACGCCCGGCGGCGTCAACGACGTCTTCACCTATACGATCAAGGACGGCGACGGCGACACCTCGCACACCACGTTGACGATCGCGATCGGCAACTCGACGCCCGAGATCACCGACCTGACGCCGGAGGCCAATGGCGGCGACGTCACAGTCAACGAAGACGACCTCCTGGCCAGCCGCGGCTCGGGCGAATCGGCCGGCTCGGACGCCTCGAAGGAAAGCACCACCCAGGGCGGCACCTTCACCATCCACTCGCCTGACGGCATCGCTTCGCTGAACATCGGCGGACACGACTTCATCATCAATGGCGTGTTCACCGCCGGCTCCTTCACGACGGCGCTCGGCAACACGCTGGAGGTGACGGCCTACAATGCGGCCACCGGCGAGGTGAGCTACACCTACACGCTCGCCGACAACGAAGCGCATGCCGCCGGTCAGGACACCAACAGCCTGTTCGAGAATTTCGACGTCACGCTGACCGACCTGGACGGCCAGAGCGCCAGCGGCACGCTCTCCGTCGACATCGTCGACGACGTGCCGACGGCGCATGCCGACACCAACAGCGTCACCGAAGGCGCGCAGGTCTCGGGCAATGTGCTGAGCGACGGCACGCCGGACGTGCTCGGCGCCGACGGTGCCGCGCCCGGCGGCGCGGTGACGGGCGTGGCCACCGGCTCGAACGTCTCCAACCCGGTCAGCGGCAACCTCGGCGGCGCCGGCATCGCCGGCCAGTACGGCACGCTGGTGCTCAACGCCAACGGCACCTACACCTACACGGCCAATCCCGACGCGGTGACCGCCAACGCGGTCGACCACTTCGTCTACACCATCACCGACGGCGACGGCGACACCTCGACGGTAACGCTGGACATCAACGTCAACAACGTCACCGTGACGGCCTCCGACACCGACGCGCTGGTCTATGAGAAGGGCCTGGCCACGGGCAGCGAAGCGGCCGGCAACAGCGAGATCTTCAACGGCGCCATCACGCCAGCCGGCGGCACGGGCCCGTATACCTATACGCTGACCTCGCCGGCTGCCGGCAGCTACGGCAATCTGGTGCTCAACGCCGACGGCACCTACACCTACACGCTGACCCAGACCTATGACGGCGCGACCGCCAACAACGGCATCACCACCGAGCAGGACAAGGACAGCTTCACCTATACGGTGACCGACGCCCACGGCAACACGACCACAGGCACCATCCTGGTCGACATCGTCGACGACGTGCCGTCCGTGTCCGCCAACAATGCCGTCCAGCTGGATGACGACGCGCTGGCCGGCGGCAATGCGGGTGGCACGGGCGATGTCAATCCCGACACCGCCAACACCACCGGAACGCTTGCGCACAACTATGGCGCGGACAGCGCCGGCACGACGCTGCTCACTGCAACCGGCATCGTGCTGCCTTCGGGCTTCACAGCGCAGGTGACCAATGGCGGCCAAACGCTGACCATCAGCCAGGGCGCCACGGCGGTCCTGCTGATCCAGCTCGCCGATACCAGCTCAGGCAACTACACGGTCACGCAGCTGCACGCGATCGACCATCCGGCCGGGCTGGACGAAAACAACGTTGCCTTCAGCGTCAACTACGTCACCACCGACGGCGACGGCGACACCGCGACCGGATCGCTGGCGATCAACGTCAACGACGACACGCCGACGATCAGCAACATCCAGGACGCGATCATGCCGAGCGTCAGCAACACCGACGTTCACGGCACATGGCAGCCGTCCTTCGGAGCTGATGGGGCGAGCGCCACTTCGGCGATCAGCCTGGCAATGGGAACGGCGCCGAGCGGGCTCACCTACACTTCCACCGCCCAGGGCACCAATGCGGGCGGTGATGCAGTCACGCAGGTGGACGTGAAGAGCGGCACCACCCTCCTCTATACGTTCTACGAGTACACGCATTATGATCCGGCTATGCACACATCCGAGATGTTCGCCTACACGAACCTCGCGGACGCGCAAGCCGCTAATGGTACGAATGAATTCTTCACGCTGACCGCTGCGGCCGACGGCACTTACGACTTCCATCTCGTGACGAACAGCCTGCAATCGACCAATACGTTCGACATAACGGGGGTCCATCCGGGCAACGGCAACTATGCGACAATCGTCAACAATGTCGGCAGCTTCGGGAACGGTGCGGTTCCAAGCAGCGGCTACGATGTCCTTATCGATGGCTTCAACGCATCAAACGTCAACGACAATGTCTATATGAACAACAACGGCCTGGGCATCGGCAACGGCAACCTGGACACAAACGAGACATTGACGTTCAGGTTCGCAATCCTTCAGAGCAGTGTCTCGATGGCTATCGGCAAAAGCGGGAACGATGCGTTTGAACATCTCCAGGTGACCATCTGGGATTCGACGCATACCACCTCCGCCACCTGGAATGTGACCCAGGCGGACGGCACGCCGCTGATTATCGACGCGGCCCATTGGGGAACCAACGGATCGAGTAGCGGGGCATTCTTTGATTTCGGCGAAGCGGACGTGAAGAACATCTCGAGCGTCAATGGTGAGGATCCCAAGCTCGTCATTCTGTCGCTGACCTACAACTCGCAGACCGTCGTCAGCGATACCACGCTCAACTTCTCGCTCGGCATCACCGATCACGATGGCGACAGCATCACCAGCACTGACAATCTGTCCGTGACGCTGGTCGGAACGCATTCCGGCAACGGGTATCAATTGACGGGTCTCAACACGACCGGAGAAGTCATTGGAACAAGCGCGGGCGCAGACACGCTCAATGGTGGAACCGGCCTGGGCGACACAGTCGACTACAGCCACGCCACCGCCGGCGTGACCATCAACCTGCTGACGCAGCTCGTTGGCGGAGCCGGAGCGCTCGGCGATACGATCAGCAACTTCGAGAACGCGATCGGCTCGGCTTTCGCCGACACTTTGACCGCAAACAACACCGGCAGCCTTCTGTCGGGCGGCGGCGGCGCCGATACACTGAATGGCGGCAGCGGCAACGACCTGCTGATCGGCGGCTTGGGCCATGACACGCTCACCGGCGGCGCGGGCGCCGACACGTTCCGGCTCGATCATCTCGACATCAGCGATCTGATCACCGACTACAGCGGCGTCGGCGGCCAAGGCGACAAAATCGACCTCACAGCACTATTCGAGACCAACGGCGGCAACATCGCCGATTTCGTGAAATACGATGCTGGCACAGGCGCGCTGAGCGTCGATGCCAATGGAGCGACCGGCGGCGCCAACTTCGTGGAAGTAGCGACGCTGCAGAACCATCCGGCAGCCAACACGATCACCTTACTCTACGATGATGGGCTGCACACACAGACGACGACTGTGGCTTGACCGACACAGCGCCCAGTCTAGAAGCTATGCTATCATTGGCTTATTAGTGGGCGATAATTCGGGATTTGGAGGGCAAGGTAACATGAAGCGTGGTGCAAGACTTCTGGCTTCGGCCACGGCGCTGCTGTTGGCTGGATCGACGGGCTTTGCCGCCGACATCATCGGCGAGCCGGCGGTGAACTATTGCCGCACCGTGGGCACGTCGGACCTGGTGCTGACCGACAACATGGTCGAGCTCAAGGACCATGTTGTGAAGCTGATGGACGAATCCATCGCCGTCGCCAACAGCCCGGAATGGATCAACTCGTCGCGCCCCGCCTTCGTCTGGGCTTCGGAAGCCAAGGTCGCCTGCGGCATGGCCTATGGCTATCTCAAGACGAACTATAAGGACGAAGATACGCTCAACAAATGCGAGTGCTTCCACGACCGCATGGTCGAATACATGCATTGAGCTGACGGGCGAACGCTGCGCCGATCGGCTGCGATGATAGCCATGAGAGACTTGTCGGAGGCAGCCGCCTTCGCGCGCCCGGCGCAGGCCGCGGCGCGTGCCGGCGCCATGGGGCATTTCCGACGGTATCCTCTGCCAGCCTTGGCGCTCGCGCTTGTCGCCGTCGCGGCCATCTCCGGCTGCCAATCGAAGAGCGGCGCATCGGACGTGCTCGATCCCTCGGCGATCGTCGCGCCGGCCAGCCAGGCCGGCGGCACCGCCACGACGCCCGCGCAATTGACCGCCAGTTCCGCCGCGACCGCCGCGACCTCCGCCCCGAAGGGCAATCTGACGCTCGGCACGGGCGCGACCAAAATCACCATGCTCTTGCCCCTCTCCGCCTCGGGAAGCACGGGAGAGAACGGCAGGAAGATGTATGATGCCGCGCGGCTGGCGATGACCGATCTCGGCGACAAGCTGGTGACGCTGACGATCGAGGACACGCGCGGCGACAGTTCCCTTGCCAAGGAGCTCGCGGTGAAGGCGATCACGTCCGGCGGCGCGAAGGTCGTGATCGGGCCGGCCGAGCTTGCGGCGGCGCAGCACCTTGCCAAGCTCTCCGGCACGACGCGGCCGCCCGTGCTGGCGCTGGCCGACAATTTCGCCGGCGGCCCCGGCGTCTATTCGGTGCGGCTCAGCGAGGCCGACAGCGCGGCCGCGGGCGCGGCCGCCGTCGCCGGCAAGGGCGCCAGGAAATTCGTGCTGATGGTGCCGGCCGGCGCCAATGCCGGCGCCATCGAGGCCAGGGTCGCCAACGCGCTCAGCATCTATGGCGCGACGCTCGCCGTGACGCTTCCCTATTCGGCGTCGGACGGCGCCAAGGTGGTGTCCGACATGGGCTCGCTGGTCGAGGCGCCCGATGCGGTCGTCGTCGCCAGCGGCGACGGCAGCCCTGTCGCCGTGCTGGGCGCGCTGAAGGCGAAAGGCATTCCGGGCAAGGCCGTGAGCCTGATCGGCACCAACCGCTGGCTCGAGCATCCGGTGGATCCGCTCTATGAAGGCGCCCATATCGCGACGCTCGACCAGAGCGAGACCGGGCCGATCGCCGACCGTTTCAAGGCGACCTACAATTATCAGCCCGACGTCAACGTCGCCTATGCCTATGACATGGTGGCGCTGACGGCCGGCATTGCGAGCTCGGTCGGCCCGAACGGCTTCAGCAAGCAGGTGCTGGAGAATGCCAGCGGCTTCCGCGGCTCGACCGGCCTGTTCCGCTTCCGCGCCGACGGCTCGAGCCAAAGATCGATGCCGTTCTTCAAGGTGGAGAAAGGCCAGCTCAAGCTGGTGGAGAAGCAGACGGCGGGGTTTTGAATTTCACTACAGGCGGGGGCGGTGGATTTTCTGAAGAGACTTCTCATTGTGGCTATTGCTGGCGCGGTCGGGGCTGGTGCCGTCGCGCTCATCGAATGGCTGATGTTTGAGGCGCCGAGACCGGCTGTGTCCGGCGAGCCGCCGGCTCTGCCTGTCATCAGGAAAAGTCCGGTCCAGCAATGGACATGGCCAAGCGCCGGCTGAAGCTGGTGCAGAAATAGACGGCGAGGATTTGAGTTTTGTCAACGAGTGCAGGAGCGGTTCATCGTTTCACGAAACGTCAAACCGCTCCATTTGCTTGTTGACGCAAATTCCCAACGGAACGATTTCACACTTTCGCGGGATAGTTCGTCCCTGAATGAAGAATGCTATGCTCCAGGCAGCCGGACTGCCGCTGGCGCAGTGAAGGCTTTTCCTCGATCGTAGGAACCAATCTTCCTGACGACAAGAATCGAGGCAATGCCAACCATTGCCCCGGCAACCACGTCGATGAGATGATGCCCACCCTCCGGAAGGGTGCTTACGATCATCACAGCGTTCAGACAACCTACCGGCCAGAACAGCCAGCGATAATACCTAAGCGCACTGATGATCATGATGCCGAGCGCTGTGTGGTACGAAGGAAATGTAACCAGGCCATCGCTTTTGATTATCACCAGATCGAACGGCTGGCCGGATCGCAATGCCGTCAGCGTTTCGTAGTGCCACATGCCAGCCTTGGCTGTGAAATGGCTGAACTGATCTGCCGCCGGCTTGAAGTAGGCGTAGGCCCCTTCCGCCGGAATAAATGCCATGGCCACTCCAGTAAATACTGACGAAACCGCAAGCAACGCCACGAACTCCAAGGCCCTATCGTTCCGTCTAGCTGCTGCATGCAACAAGAGCACAAGCGGCAATTGCGGCCCGAGGGCGTGGTAGGCAAAGCTCAACACGGGAGCAAGAATTCTGTTGTTAGTAGCATATAGAAACTGTTGCCAGTCAAAGCCAAGCCACATGTCGATCGACGCAAGTGTTGGATCGGCGAAAGGGCGTTCAGTTGCGCTTGCCATGTACATGAAAATCGTGGTGCTGATCACCATTGGGACAAAGGCCGCGGCGACGAGTGCCAGGCTTTGAAGGAAGTCTGACGCCCTGCGAACAAACTGAGCCATTCGCGAGTCATCTTTTCGCAAGCGTCGCGAACAAATCCATGACACTAAGGCGGCGGCTAGAAGGCATAAAGCGACCACTGCAATTTCAGGCCAGTTCAGCGGTGATACGCGGACATTCGAACGAGGCAGCCAAAGCAAATCCACTATCGCAAACAGCAACATAGTGACCACCGTTGCATAGAGGTAGTTCTTCGCTCCCATAATTCTTTACCGCCGTAAGCTACGAGTAAACTATCGCGAACGAGAGATCAGTAACGCCGTGTCGGGAAAACGCGGCAAGAGCATGGGTACGCGCCGAATATAGTCACCATACTCAGGGAAAACGGCTCGCAAGACCTTCTCCTCATTGACAAGCCGTCGATACTGGAAGGCAAGCGCGATGGCGCAGATTGCAACCGTCGGCCAAATAGGATTGCGCAGAACAATCCCGAGCATCACGATTGCTTCACAGACATAAAGCGGGTGCCGCACAATCCGGTAGGGACCAGTCGTTACAAGCCGCCTAGCTTGGGCAATGATGCTAAAGGACCTGCCGAGCCAGCAAAGACAAAGGATGCAGAGAATGAAACCGATGATAGTGACTAGGTCGGCAACCAGTTGCAGGTGTGAAGATACTTGAACGCGCGGGACAGCAACTAAGGTTGCTGTGGCAAAAGATCCGACAAGAGCCGCAATGCGAGGTTCAAGGCCCCCGGCTGTTTTCACAGGAGCAAGGCGCGCTACCGTGGTAGCAAGCATGAGCACCAAGAATCCAATTGCGGCAACGTCCGCCGTCATGTCAATGGCCCGCGCTGGCGTCCATTCTCCGCTGCCAACGACTGCAATAAGGGCTCCAGTCTTCAAGGTCACCCAGAACGTGAAGTAAACTGTCATAGTCGCACGGCCGATGAAATCACGCGTCGCTGGCAGCAGGAGATTCATTGATTTTGCCCTTTGGGATCAATGGATAGGCGAGTTGTTCGACATAAGTTGACGGAATGGGATCATCGATGCCGTAGCGTTCCGGCACGGCTTTGCCGGGCAGATACATGGTTCCAAACAGCTTATCGATGAATGACAACTGAGCAGCAAAGTTCTTGTCATATGCAGCGCGCTCGTTCGCATGATGCCAATGATGAAACTGAGGCGAAGCGATCAGCCATCGAATTGGGCCGATGTTCAGCCTGACGTTGGCATGCAGCAGCAGGGCATGAGCTTGAAAGATCAACGCAAACAGAGCGATTGCAGAGTTGCTAAAGCCCAGCAGGAATACCGGAACCAGCGACACGCTTTTTGTCAGAATTTGATCCACAGGATGTATCCTGTGCCCTGCCAACCAATCAAGCTCTTCGATGCTGTGGTGAATCGCATGGAAACGCCATAGGAATGGGACAGCGTGAAAGGCGCGATGCGCCCAGTAAAGGCCAACATCTGCGATGACAATGATTTCGATTAGTTGGAGCCAAAGCGGCTGCGATGACACAGCACTGCCAACATATTTCGGAACCAGCCAACCCACCGTCCCCATTGCCAAAGTAACCATCCCAATAATGCCGAGGGTTATCGGAACGTCATTGAACACGGCATATATAAGATCGTTGAAGAAGAACTTCCTCAAGATTTTCTGATTTGGGCGGAGGGCGAAAATCTGCTCGATCGGCACAAAGATCAGTGCCGCAATCAAAAGCGCTTTGACGTTTAAAAGATCCATGCGGCGCCCCGCCGAAAACCACACGATCCAATCACTTCGGTAGCGTTAGCGCAAGCTCATGGTTTCCGAAGGGTTAATCGGCTTGGTTGATTGCCGATATAGTGGCTATCCGAACGCGTTCAGGCCATAGGCAATCTGCGCCGCTATCGTGCAGATCGCGGCTGCCGATATCGGAACGCCAAAAGGCACCACGCCCTTCCGATCCAGATGCTGGACGTAGACGCGAAAAGCACCGGCCGGCAACATAAATGGGTTCTTGACCGCCAATGCCGTGACCAAAGCAAAAACCAGGAGCAGCAGGGAGAACACCGCCAGGCTGCTGCCGCCGATCACAAAAGGCATCACGGCCATAAGCTTGACGTCGCCGGCGCCAAGCTTGCGCATGGCCCAGAACGGGAAAAGCGCAAGGAACAGAACCAACGCCGCAATCGCGCTCAAGCCCATATTCCACCAAGATCCGAACGCCACTGAAGTCAGTTGAAGCGATCCGAGACCGAGACACAGCAAGAGCAGCACGTCGCTGTTGGTGATCTTCTGCTTGGTGAAATCCATCACGGCAACCCGCGCGAGCAGGGCTGCGGCCAGCAGCTTCAGCACTATGGAAGCAACCAGAACCATTTCAACGCTCGATGTTCTGGACGCTGGACGACAGCAGCTTCAGATTGTTGGCCACGGTCGGATCGTTTGGCGCGAGTTCATAAGCCTTGAGGAAGTTGGTGCGCGCCTCCTGCAGCTTGCCACGCAGCAGATAGGAATAGCCGACATTGTTATAGTATTCCGGCGTCGCGCCAAGCAGCCGATAGGCTCGGCCATAGGCCATGTCGGCCAAATCGAAGCGCCGGATGCGGTCGCAAGACGCGGCAAGGCCCAACCAGGCAACACCGTCATTCGGCGCCAGCCGCGTCGCTTTGTAGAATAGCGCGCCGGCATTGCCGTAGTTTTCGGAACGAAATTGAGTCTTGGCCTCGGCAACGGCCTGGTCAGAGGCATAGTAGTCGACATCGCTGACCGTCTTCAGGCCATCGAAGGCATCGCCGAAAGCGGTGTAGTCGCCTTTGGCCGGCTCGTTTGTGCGCACAACACCGGAGGTGTCCTTCCCGTTCGTCTGACAGCCGGCAAGCGCTATCATCAACAGGCTGGCTGCGGCGATCAGCTTCTTCATACAGTTTCCCCGTGAGTCCCCCGACCCATATTGGGACCAAAGCATATCTTCAACTAGAAGAAAACGCCTTTCATGCGGATAATCACCGGCAGCATGACGACCATCATGACGACCGGAAAAATGCATAATCCCAGGGGGATCATGATCTTGACCGGCAAGGCATTGGCAAGCTCCTCGGCGCGCAGGATCCGCTGCGAACGCATTTCGTCACTGTAGACGCGCAAAGCGTCGGTAAGGCTGGTGCCGAGTTCTTCTGATTGCCGGAACAACACTGCCAGGGCCCTCGCCTCTTCGAGGCCGATCCGGTCGGCCAATTCGCGCAGAGCCTCGCGCAATGGTTTTCCGGCTCGAAGCTGCAAGTTCATGATCGAAAGCTGGATACCGAGCCATTTATGGGTACCGGCTAGTTCGGTACCGACCCGCTCAACCGCGGCCTCCAGGCTCATACCTGCGTCGGCGCAGGTGATCATCATATCCATGAAGTCCGGAAAGCCACGGCGATAGACCTGCTTCTGCGCATTCTCAAAGCGATCGAGCATGATGCTGGGAATGACGATGCAGCCGAGCCCGAGAAGAGCCGAACCCGCGAACGCGAGGAAGCTTGGCAATTGGGGCGGCAAAAGAATGGAAAGCACGGCGTAGCTTCCCAGAAAGCCAATGCATACGGCGCCAAGACGAGAGATCGTAAATATAGCTGGTGCGCTCGGTTGATGGAATCCAGCCCGGAACAGCTTCGCTTCCAATGCATTGGGCTCGCCGCGCTCCTTCTCCAGGGCACGGAAATAAGCATCAACGGGACGCTGCGCAGAAATCCTGTTAAGTTCATGCTGCGCGCCGAGCGACCGGCGGTTTGCGATTCCCTCTGAGAGAAGAGCCTGCGACACCATTCTTCTTGTCTGGATGACCGGCAATATTATTAGTGCGGCTAGCAGAAAAATTGCTGCTGCCGATAAAAATACGGCAATTGAGAGCAAGACTGGAGAATTCCCGATACTTGTCAGCAAGTCTGTTAACACTCCTCAGAAATCAAAATTGACCATACGGTACATGATGAAGTCCCCCAATAGCGCCCAGAATCCAAAAATCAGGAAAACAGGCAATATTATCGGACTTCCCCAAACATCCCCATAAAAACTTGGAGAGATGAGCATCATAATGCCGAACATGATGATCGGGAAAAGAGAGATGATCCAAGCCGAAATACGTCCCTCGGCGGAAAGAGCCCTTATTTTCAACCGCAGCTTCCGGCGTTCGCGCAAGACTGACGCTAAATTTGAAAGGATCTCGGTGAGATTGCCGCCGGTCTTGGCTTGGATGGAGAGCGATACCGACAGGAGGTGCAGCCCCTCGAACCCGACCCTCTCCGAAAGCTTTCGTACTGCTTGTTCGAGACTCAGACCGAATGTGATCTCATCGGAGACAATGCCGAACTCGGTCCCCAGCGGATCGGCCATCTCCCGGGCAACCAAGGCAATAGCCACCGTCGTCGGATGACCGGCGCGCAGCGAACGCACAATCATATCGAGTGCATCGGGAAGTTGGCCCGCGAATTTCTGTATTCGTTTGTTTCTCGCTCTCTGCAAGACCAAAAGCGGTAACACCACTCCGACTAAAACAAAGATGGCGATGGCAACGAATGTGGCCACACCGAAGATCAGCGGCAACATAAGTGCCAGAACAAGTCCGGCGAGCAAAAACACCGCCGCGAAGGCCAACGGGTTACCTGTCACACCAGACTGCGTATAAAGCCGGTTGAGAGCGACCGCTCCAAAAATGAAGTCGCCCGATGCCGTAAGACCACGTTCCTGAAGCAGGCTCTGCAGACTTTGCTCCGCGGGGGCATCGCCCAGGCGCTGCAGGCGCCTGTTGATGACCCCTGCTCGCGCGCGCCGACTGGCAAACGAAAGGTAGAAGGATTCCGCGGCAAGAATGACCGATGCCGCTGCCAGAACGTAGACAAAATAGAGAAGGGTTTGACCGGTCGGCATCAGAGCGGAACCTGGGGATTGAACGCGTCTTTGGCGAAATGGTGGCCCAAGGTCGCCGCTTCCTGAGCAAAACGCGGGCGGACGCCAGTGGCCCGGAAATCTCCGATGATGGTGCCGTCCGCTCCGACATCCCGGCGAACGAAATGATAGATCTCCTGGAGCTGAACGACGTTGCCTTCCATGCCGGTCAGTTCCGATATCGAGACAACACGCCGCCCACCGTCGGAAAGACGCTGCGTCTGCACGATGATGTCGATAGCCGAGGCTATCTGCGACCGAATGGAGTCGTTCGTCATCGGCATGCCTGCCATACCGACCATCTGTTCCATGCGCGAAATCGCATCGCGCGGCGTGTTGGCATGGATGGTCGTCATTGAGCCTTCATGGCCGGTGTTCATCGCCTGCAGCATGTCGAAGGCTTCCTCGCCGCGAACCTCGCCGACGATGATGCGATCGGGACGCATGCGCAATGCGTTCTTGACCAGCTCGCGCTGACGCACCTCGCCCTTGCCCTCGACATTGGGCGGACGCGTCTCCAGACGCCCGACATGCGGTTGCTGCAACTGCAGTTCAGCTGCGTCTTCGATCGTAACCAGGCGCTCCTTGGCCGGGATATAGCTGGACAGAGCGTTCAGCAGTGTGGTCTTGCCGCTGCCGGTGCCCCCTGAGACAAGAATCGATTTGCGCGTCTGCACGGCTATCCGCAGCAAATCTACCATTGGCGGACGGATTGAATTGAACGCGATCAGACGCTCCAGCGAATACGGATGCTTTGAGAATTTGCGGATAGATACCAGCGGGCCATCCACCGAGATCGGCCGTACGGCGATATTGACGCGCGAGCCGTCATCGAGGCGCGCATCGACCATGGGTGAGGATTCATCGACACGTCTGCCGATATTCGAGACGATCTTATTCACCACGCGCAGCAGATGCGCCTCGTCGCGGAAGCGTATTGGCGTCTCCTCAAGCACGCCGCGCCGCTCAATAAAGACGTGCTTGTGCGTGTTGATCAGGATGTCGGCAATCGAATCGTCCTTGAGCAGCGGCTCGATCGGTCCGAGCCCCAGCATCTCATCGGCGGTGTCGCTGGTCAGTTGATCCAGTTCACGCGCGTTCAGCGGAACATTCCGCCCGCGCACGAATTCGCGCACGATCGGACGTATTTCATTCAGGATTTCGTCTTTAGACGCATTTTCAAGGGCCGTCAGATTGAACCGGTCGATGAGATGGCGATGCAGTTCGACCTTCAACGAGAGGAAGTCATCGTCCTGCGCTTCGGCTTGCGCAACTGGAGCGCTCGCCGCCCCATTCAACGCCGGCACGGGCGCCGGCAGCGGCGCTTTCTGTTCATTTTGCCCTTTGATGAAGCGACCCAACATGTCGCTGAACCCCTGCTGTTTCCCCTGGAACGAAACTAAGCGTTAACCACGAGGGGCACAAGCGCCCGAAGGACACACTGGACATATTACTTGCGACATAGTTAAGAAACGAATTTCGGGAAATCGTTTTATTTTCACCTTACTCCAGGCTTACAGACTAAAGTCCTAGGACCTTTGTCCCCGCACGGATTGCCACACCTCTAACCCCCAAGATATAAACAATTATGCATAACTCCTAATATGATTAAGCGCCGGCGCGACTGCGGCGGAATTATGAATGAATGGTTAAGATCACTTGAAAATCGAGGCGAATCAAGCTGTTGTCAAAATTGAAAGAGCTCCAGATCGAGTATTGAAAGGTTAAGGGACCGTTAATCCGTTTGACTTGGCTTTTTTGCCGGACCTAGGATTGAACGTGACGGGGGATGCTTGGGTATGGATTTCATCCTTGGCTCGTCTCGTCGGGTTCAACCTCCAAAGTTAGGAGACATTCGCATGAAAAAGCTCATGACGTTGGCCCGGCAGTTCCGCGACGACGAAAACGGCGCTGCTATGGTCGAATATACGATTCTGCTTGGCATCATCACCGTGGCTGTGATCGCCACGATTGTGCTTGTCGGCAACTGGGTCGTGGGACGGTGGACGACCCTGAACACGGCTCTTGCGGCGGCTGCATAATCTGGGTTCCGGCGGAAGAGAGGCCTAAGCGCTTGAGGCTTGGGCCTCCCCACCGGGATAGTGCAGAGTCAAAAGGGAAAATTGCCATGAAGAAGCTCATGACTGTGGCCCGGCAGTTCTGTGGAGACGAAGGTGGCGCCGCTATGGTCGAATACACTATCCTACTTGGCATCATCACAGTGGCTGTTATCGCTACGATAGTGTTAGTCGGCAACTGGGTTGTAGGCCAATGGACGACACTTAGCACGTCACTTGCGGCTGCTGCATAACTCTGGCTGCAAATGATTAGGACGCTAGTGTAGCGTCACAACTTCCGCATCGGCGCCGATAACTGTTTCCTTGGCGCCGATGGACTACCGGGCGGAATACAGTAATTCGGATGGGCGGGGGCGTTACATGCGCGCAAATACTCTTATAATGGTCGTTCTCGCCGGTGTGTTTGGCGTACTGGCGGTTGTTCTCGCGAATATCTGGCTCGCCAATCAGCGCAGCGCCATGGCTCGGACCGAAGACGTCAGCCGCGATACGTTGGTGGTGGCGGCGATGCCACTGAAGTTCGGCGATTCATTAAGCGCCGACAAACTGCGTGAGATCCCATGGCCCGCAGGAGCGATTCCGGCTGGAGCCTTTAAGACAGCAAAGGACCTCCTGGAGGACGGTAAGGGAACCAAGCAAGCGCTTCAGGCGATCGGCGTCAATGAACCCGTGCTCGCCACCAAGATTACTGGACCTGGCCAGCGGGCTACGCTTTCAGCCGTGCTGGCGGAAGGCATGAAAGCCGTTTCCATTCGCGTGAACGATGTACTCGGTGTCGCAGGATTTGTCTTCCCGGGCGATCGTGTCGATGTACTTTTAACTCGCACAGTGCGCAGCAACGACGGTCCCGACAAGAGCTTCGTCGACGTGCTGTTGCAGAGCGTCAAAGTGCTCGCCGTCGACCAGGTCGCGGACGAAAGCAAGGACAGCCCTACTGTCGTGAAGGCAGTTACAGTTGAAGTCAGCACCAAGGATGCGCAGAAGCTGACCCTTGCCGCCGGCGCCGGGCAGCTATCGCTGGCGCTTCGCCAAGCCGCGGCCAGCAATGGCGAGGCGACCGAGCGCGTGACGCTTTCGGATTTGACCGGCGACACGCCGGAAGACGTTGCCAAGAGGCAGGCGGAACTTGAGAGGCAGAAGGCCGCCGAGGCCTCAGCCGCGGAAGAGCGCAAGCGGGCCGATGACAAGCTTAATGGGCTGGCCCAGGCAGTGGAACGGGTCGGCGACCAGATCGATCGGCTGAGCAAGGCGAAGCCCACTGTGGCGCCCGCACCACAACCGCAAGAAGTTGTAAAGGAAGTGGTCAAATATGTGCAGCCAGAGCCGCCAGCCCGCGCTACAATCCGCGTCTTCCGCGGCGTGAAACTCGAAGCCTACGACGTGCCGCGACAGAGATAGCGAAAGGCGCATTCGGACGAGGGGGATTCGGGTGGGTCGGTAAG
>NZ_RZSL01000880.1:0-1867 GCF_003997355.1 Mesorhizobium sp. M1E.F.Ca.ET.041.01.1.1
GTTCTCGAGATTGCGCTTCAACAGCCACAATCCTTCAAAACAGAAGCGTCACCCGCAAACCGATCCGCCAAATGCCGCGTTAGCGGCTTCGTTCAATCCCCACAGGCCTTAGGCCGCCAGCGCCTCGGAGAACTCCACCGCCCTACCCTGGCCGGACGTGACGATCTCACCCTCCCACATCACCCGGGTGCCGCGCACGACGGTGCCAACCGGCCAGCCGGTGACTTGCCTGCCGTCATAGGGCGTCCAGCCGGCCTTGGAGCCGGCCTGCGCGTTGGTGATGGTCTCGCGGCGCTTGAGGTCGATGACGGTGAAGTCGGCATCGTAGCCGGCGGCGATGCGGCCCTTCCGCGCCATGCCGAAGATGCGTTGCGGGCCATGGCTGGAAAGATCGACGAAACGCTGCAAGGTGAGCCGGCCCGCGTTGACGTGGTCGAGCATGATCGGCACCAGCGTCTGCACGCCGGTCATGCCGGACGGCGAGGCAGGATAGGGTTTCGCCTTCTCGGCCAGCGTGTGCGGCGCATGGTCGGAGCCCAGCACGTCGACAATGCCTTGCGAGATGCCGTGCCAGACGCCGTCGCGATGGCGCGCCGCCCGCACCGGCGGGTTCATCTGGATCAGCGTGCCCAGTCGCGCATAGTCGTCCGCCGTCAGCGTCAAGTGATGGGGCGTCACCTCGCAGGTCGCGACATCCTTGTGCTGTTCGAGGAAGATGATTTCTTCCGCTGTTGAGATGTGCAGCACATGGATGCGGGCGCGAGCCTGCCTTGCGATGCCCACTAGGCGCTCGGTGCAGCGCAGCGCGGCGATCTCGTCGCGCCAGACCGGGTGGGACGAAGCATCGTCCTCGACACGCAGCCCAAGCCGTTCGCGCAGGCGGAACTCGTCCTCGGAATGGAAAGCGGCGCGACGGCGCGTGTTCCTCAGGATCGAGGCGACGCCTTCGTCATCCTCGACCAGCAGATCGCCGGTGGACGAGCCCATGAAGACCTTGATGCCGGCCGCTCCCGGCAACCGTTCGAGCTCGCCGACATCGCCGGCATTGTCGCGCGTGCCGCCGACCCAGAAGGCAAAGTCGCAATGCATGCGACCGGTGGCGCGCCGCACCTTGTCGGCAAGCGTCGCCTCGCTGGTGGTCAACGGATTGGTGTTGGGCATTTCGAAGACGGCGGTGACGCCGCCCAGCACCGCCGCGCGCGAACCCGTCTCCAGATCCTCCTTGTGCTCCAGCCCCGGCTCGCGGAAATGCACCTGGCTGTCGACGACGCCCGGCAGGATATGCAGGCCGCGGCAGTCGATCGTCTCACCGGCCGATGCCTGGCCAAGATCGCCTATGGCAGCGATGCGCCCTGCCCTTACGCCGATATCGCGCCGGCCCTCGCCGTCATGGTTGACCACCGTGCCGCCTGTCAGGATGAGGTCGAAGGTGATTGCCATGGCTGGTCCAATCTCTTGCGGGGGGAGTGTGGCCGGCTTACGTAATGACCATCGTTTTTGCAAGATCAGGCCAACTTCCGCCCATGCCCTTTGCCCTGCTGAAAGACCGCGCGCTCATTTCCGTGTCTGGCCCCGACGCCGAGCATTTCCTGCAGAACATCCTGACCACCGATCTCGATACACTGGCCGCCGGCGAGGCCAAGCCTGGCGCGCTGCTGACGCCGCAAGGCAAGATCCTGTTCGATTTCCTCATCTCGCGCGCCGGCGACATCGGCTTCCGCCTGGAGTGCCGGGCCGACATAGCCGATGATTTCCTGCGCCGGCTGATGCTTTACAGGCTAAGGGCAAAGGCCGAGATTGCCAAGCAGAATCAGGTGTTTGTCACGGTTGCGTGGGACGGCGATTCAAACGCCTCACTTTCTGATTC
>NZ_RZSL01000881.1:0-1854 GCF_003997355.1 Mesorhizobium sp. M1E.F.Ca.ET.041.01.1.1
ATGCCTTCGCCGCGGCCGACAAAGCCGAGCTTTTCGTTCGTCGTGGCCTTGATCGAAATGCGTTCGGCCGCAATGCCGAGCATCGCCGCCAGCGCCGCCGTCATCGCCTCGCGATGCGGCCCGACACGCGGCGCTTCGCAGATCAGCGTGATGTCGGCATTGGCGATGCGCCCGCCGTGCTCGCGCACCAGCTTCGCGGCGTGCTCGACGAAGATCTTCGAGGCAACGCCCTTCCATTGCGGGTCCGATGGCGGGAAATGCGTGCCGATGTCGCCGGCGCCGCAGGTGGCAAGCAGCGCGTCGGTAAGCGCGTGCAGCCCGACATCGGCGTCCGAATGGCCGGAGAGTTTTCGATCGTAGGGAATGGCGACGCCGCACAGCGTGACATGGTCGCCGGGCTCGAAGGCATGCACATCATAGCCATTGCCGGTGCGGATGTCCGGAAAGCGCGGCAGCGCGTTGGAAAGCCGCTGGTCGGCCATCGCGATATCCCTTGCCCAGGTGAGCTTCACATTGTCCGGCGAGCCGGTGACGATCTTGACCGGAATATGCGCCCATTCCGCGATCGCTGCGTCGTCGGTGAATTCGGACTTGCCCAAATGATGCGCCTTCTCATGTGCGGCGAGCAGCGGCCAGAACGGAAAGCCTTGCGGTGTCTGCGCGGCATGCAGGCCGGCCCTCGACACCGTCTCCTCGATCATGCCCGTTGCGGATTCCCGTTTCAGCGTGTCGGCGACGGGCAGCGCGGGCAGCGCGCCCTGCCGTTCCCCGATGGCGTCGATGATGCGGTCGATCAGCTCAGCATCAAGGAACGGGCGCACCGCGTCATGCACCAGCACTTTTCCCGGCGCCTGATCCCTCAATGCCAGGAGACCGAGCCGAACCGAGGCCTGGCGAGACGAACCGCCAGTGACCGCGAAAACACGCTTGGCATTCGCTCCCGCCGCGCGCTCGAAGAGTTCGGCATCGTCGGCGTGGATCGCCACGACCACCGGGCCAATTCTCGGATGTGAAAGAAACGTCTCCAGCGTGTGCGCGATGACGGCGCGGCCGCCGATACGCTGATATTGCTTCGGCCCGTCGGCCTGCCCGGCACGGGCGCCGCGCCCGGCGGCGACGATGACCACGCCGACTTTGCCGTCTGCGTCCCAACCCTGATTTTCACTTGCGTCGGTCATGGCGAGAGGCTTAGTCGCGGCTCGAAGGGAAGGCCAGCATTTTCCAAAATGCGCCTTAATGTGACGTCATTGCGCGTTGCACAATGCCTTGCATCTGGCTAGAGAATGTGCAGCAATTGAACATGCTTGGTTTTTGTGCATGCCTGAATTGATTACATTGGCTTCGCCACTCGACATTGGCGGCGTGAAGATACGCAACCGCGTGTTCCTTGCGCCGATGTCGGGCATCACCGACGAGCCATTCCGCCAGCGCGCCCACAACCATGGCGCCGGGCTGGTCGTGTCGGAAATGGTGGCCAGCGGCGAACTGGCCAAGGGCAGGGCCGGCTGCGAGCTGCGCATCCGCCATTCCGGGCTGCCCGTCCACATGGTGCAGCTTGCCGGCCGCGAGGCGGCGCACATGGCCGAGGGTGCGCGAATCGCCGCCGGCGAGGGCGCCGACATCATCGACATCAACATGGGCTGCCCGGCGAAGAAGGTGACGGGCGGCTATGCCGGCTCGGCGCTGATGCGCGATCTCGATCATGCGCTCTCCCTGATCGAAGCTGTGGTCGGTGCCGTTTCGGTGCCGGTGACGGTCAAGATGCGGCTCGGCTGGGACGAAAACGCGCTCAATGCGCCGATGCTGGCGCGCCGCGCCGAACAGGCGGGCGTCCGGATGGTGACCGTGCATGGC
>NZ_RZSL01000882.1:0-1852 GCF_003997355.1 Mesorhizobium sp. M1E.F.Ca.ET.041.01.1.1
TCTCCGCGAACTTACCATCCAGCTTGTGCCGGTGCCGCGCTCCTTCTCGCTGTCCAGGCGCGAGGCCGATATCGCCATCACCGTCGAGCGCCCGACCGAGGGCCGGCTGGTGGCGGGAAAGCTGGTCGACTACACGCTGGGTTTGTTCGCCTCCCGCGCCTATACGCAAGCCAATGGCCTGCCGAAGACGGCGGCCGAACTCGGCCGGCACACGCTGATCGGCTACGTGCCCGACCTCATCGTCAGCCCCTCGCTCGACTATGCGGCCGAGTTCAGCCCGGACTGGCGCTCGAGCTTTGCCATCTCATCGGCACTTGGCCAGGCGGAAGCCGTGCGCTCCGGCGCCGGCATCGGCATCCTGCACACCTTTGTGGCCCGTTCGATGCCGGAGCTCGTGCCGGTCGACATCGTCAGGCCGATCCGTCGCGCCTACTGGCTGGTCTATCACGAATCGGTGAGACCGCTGCGCCGCGTCCAGCTCGTCGCCAATTTCATCACGAGGGCCGTCGAACGGGAGCGCGGGCTTTTCGTCTAGAGCAATTCCAGGAAAAGTGCTTGGCGGTTTTCCGTCCGGAATTGCGTGAAAACAAACAGTTAGTCCGCGTCGAGCACGAACGAGCTCACCACCTTTTCGGCCTCGTCCGCCAGCGGCGCCCACTTCCGCTCTACCTCTTCGGGAGTGTCGCCCGCGACGCCGCAGCTGACGAAGCCGAAATGCGCGCGACGCAGCGAGAGCGCAACGCTGCCATGACCGTGGAAGCTGACATTGTCGTCGGCATAGTAGAAATCCATGTCGGCCAGCCGCACGGGATAGCCGTCGGGAAACCGCGCCAATCTGTCCTTGCTGAAGCTGGCCGAACCAAAGGCGGCACCGACCATTGTCCGCCAGTCGCTCAGCGACCAGTCCTTGTCCATGAACGCCTCGGGATCGCGCGGGCTGCCCGGATCGGATGGATCGTAGGGGTTCTCCGAAACCATGCAGGTCAAGCCTTCCGCGGATTTGACCTTAAGCCGTATGCTGTTGCCGGACAGGGCTTGGCTCGTCCATCCCTCGGGATAGGTGAGCGAAAAACCGTAGTCATTGTCATGCACCGTCTTGTCCGCCGCGAACGCCGCCGAGGTACAGATCATGCATCCGGTCGCCGCAACCCAGAGAAATGAGCGCATCACAACACCCCACCCACCATGGCCAAAGATAGCAACCGGCGTGCCGTCCCGCCATTCCCTCGCCACACCAGCAGGCCGTTCTCTGAGTCGTGGAAGAAGCTGCGGTTGTTGAGGTTGACCGAGGAGATGGCCACCAGGCGCTGATCGATCATCAGGATCTGAATGCAGCAGCTTCTGCCGCCGCATGAAGCCGATCTATGACGACTATCTCGCCCATTCGCGGCCGGTCGCCAGCAATGTCACGATCGGCTGGGCCTACCGGCTGCTGTTCAGCGATGCGTGGGTCAGGCAGGCATTTTAAACCGTCACTTGAGATACCGGTCCGGGCTGAGGTCGAGCGCGTTGATCTCCGGCACCCGGTTGGAGATGATGTCGGATAGCACCCTGGCCGAGCCGCAGGCCATGGTCCAGCCCAGCGTGCCGTGGCCGGTGTTGAGATAGAGGTTGGACAATTCGCTGCGCCCGACCAGAGGCGGCCCGTCCGGCGTCATCGGCCGCAAGCCGCACCAGAAACTCGCCACCTTGAGGTCGCCGCCGCCCGGAAACAGGTCGCCGACCGAGTGCTCGAGCGTACGGCGGCGCGATTCATGCAGGCGAAGGTCGAAGCCAGAAATCTCCGCGGTGCCGCCGACGCGGATGCGGTCGCCGAGCCTGGTGATCGCCACCTTGTAGGTCTCGTCCATGA
>NZ_RZSL01000883.1:0-1846 GCF_003997355.1 Mesorhizobium sp. M1E.F.Ca.ET.041.01.1.1
TTTTTATATATCATAATGGAATCCGTGTTGACAGCTCGTTTCTTAATAAATATACCGCTGATATATCAGATGGAGAACTAACCATGTGGGCCGGAGTCTTCCCCGCAGTCACGACCAAATTCACGACGGACGACCGTCTCGACCACGCCGAGATGGAGCGCTGCTTTGGCCTGCAGATGGAGGCCGGCTGCGACGGCATCATCGTCTGCGGTTCGCTCGGCGAAGGGCCGATGCTGTCGCATGACGAGAAGATCGAGGTGCTGAAGACGGCGCAGAAAGTCGCCGGCAAGAAGCCCGTGCTTTTGACCGTCAATGAGCCCGGCACGCGCGAGGCGGCCAGCATCGCGCGCCGCGCCGCCAGGGAAGGCGCAAACGGCCTGATGGTGGTGCCTAGTCCGATCTACCACACCGACCGCCAAGAGACGGTCGCTGCCCTTCGCGCGGTCGCCGAAGCCGGAGACCTGCCGGTCATGATCTATTCCAACCGGCTCGCCTATCGCGTCGACGTCACCGTCGACCTGATGGAGGAACTGGCGTCGGACAAACGCTTCGTCGCCATCAAGGAATCCTCCGACGACATCCGCCGCTCGACCGAGATCATCAACCGCCTCGGCGACCGCTACGATCTCTTCACCGGCGTCGACAACCTCGCTTTCGAGGCGCTGTCGGTCGGTGCCATCGGCTGGGTTGCCGGTCTGGTCACCGCCTTCCCGCGCGAGACCGTCGCCATCTACCGGCTGATGAGAAAAGGCCGCCGCGAGGAGGCGCTGAAGATCTATCGCTGGTTCCGCCCGCTGCTCGACCTCGATGTCTCGACCTATCTGGTCCAAAACATCAAGCTTGCCGAAGTGCTGGCGATCGATACCAATGACCGCGTTCGCATGCCGCGCCAGCCGCTCTCGGGCGAGCGCCGCAAGGCGGTGGAAAAGATCGTCAGGGATGCGCTGGCCGTGCGGCCGGAACTGCCGGCGTTTTGATTGGCTTTCTTCTCCCCGTTCACGGGGAGAAGCCGGCGGCAGCCAGATGAGGGGCAGCGCCAACGTGCAGGGGAATTCCAAATCTTCAGAAGAGGGGCGCCGCCCCTCATCCGCCCCGCGGGCGCCTTCCCCCCGTGAACGGGGAGAAGGGGAAGACGTCGCCATTGTCGGCGGCGGCATTATCGGCATCTGCGTGGCGACCTTGCTTGCCGAGGCCGGTCGCCGCGTCACCATTTTTGACCGCACCGGCATCTGCGAGGAGACGAGCTCCGGCAACGCCGCCGCCTTCGCCTTCTCCGACGTGCTGCCGCTGGCGCATAAAGGGATGATCAAGCAACTGCCGAAATGGCTTGCCGACCCGCTCGGGCCGCTCTCCATCCCGCCCGCCTATCTGCCCAAGCTCCTTCCCTGGCTGATCCGCTTCTGGCGCGCGGGCAACTCCAGACACTATGAGACGAGCCTCGCGGCGCAGGCCGGCATGATGAGGCTCGCCGAAGCCGAATGGATGGGCCTGCTCGACCGCTCCGGCACGAGGCCGATGCTGCGCGAGGACGGCTCGCTCGAACTCTACGAAAGCGAGGCTGAGTTTCGCGCCTCATTGTCGGGTTGGGCGGCGCGGGAGCGCTTCGACATCGGCTTCCGCCATGTCGAGGGGGAAGAGATGGCGGCGCTTCAGCCGGGCCTCGCGCCACGCTTCGTCAAGGGCACTTTCGTGCCGAGCTGGAAGACGGTCGCCGATCCGAAGCTGCTCGGCAAGGCGGTGTGGGCCTATGCGGAGCGGCTCGGCGCCCGTTTCGAGCATGCGCGTATCGATCGCGTCGAAGCCGGCGCGGATGGCGCCGCGGTCATGCTTGCCGACGGCACGACCC
>NZ_RZSL01000884.1:0-1839 GCF_003997355.1 Mesorhizobium sp. M1E.F.Ca.ET.041.01.1.1
GTTCCCGAGACATGGTGGGCGCGGCGCATCAGGCTCGACTGGTTGCGGATTTCGCGCGGACCGTGTCGGGCGCCGGCACGGTTGGTGGTGCCGCCGTCCCACGGAATACCGACGAGGGCGATGTCGAGCCCCTTGGCGGTGGGCACGGCCGGGAGCCGCATGAAGGTGGAAAGCCCGGCAAAGCGCGGCACCTGCGCGGCGTCGACGGGTTGGAAGAGGCTATTGTCCATTGTGTCGGTCATCTCAGAGGAATTCACGTTTGACGATTTCGGCGATCCGGGTTTCGCAGTCGTCCAGCAGCCAGAGGCCCTTCTCGGCGGACGAACCTGCGGTCAGCGACAGCACGCCCGAAGGCGGCACCTCTTCCACCGGGCGCGGATAGCGGTCGTAGGGCTTGAAGCGGGCGGGGCCGTCATGGAGCGCCCTGGCTAGATCGACGAATTCCGGGCGCAGCGCCAGCATCATCGAGGTTTCGATCACGCTGGCATGCTCCAGCTCGATGCCCGGATAGCCGTCAGGAAACACCCTTTCCAGGGTCTCGGGGCGGACCATTTCCCAGTGATCGATGCGCAGGATGGTCATATCGGCGGCGCGTTCGCGGCCGATCGCGTCGAGCGCCAGCTCGATGCCTTCGATGGAGGGGCCGATGTTCTCGTAATGGCCGTTGAGCACCACGATGCGCCGCACTTTCTGGCGATGGAGGTCGCAGATCACGTCCTTGACCAGCAGCGAGAAGGTATGCGCGGTGATGTTGATCGTGCCGGGAAAGGCCGGGCCGCCGCCCGTTCTCGGTTGCGAACGGTTGCCGTAGGCGATCGTCGGGGCCACGAGGCCGCCGACCTCGGATGCCACCTTGGCTGCGATGGCGGTCGGAATGACGACGTCGACATTCATCGCCATGTGGTGGCCGTGCTGCTCGGTCGAGCCGAGCGGCAGGAAGACGGGCGCGCCGGCCGCTATCCTCCTTTCGGCTTCGGGCCACGGCAGCTCGGCGAGGAAAACGCTGTCCATCATGCTCCTTCCATCTCTCAAAGCATTGCCGCGCCGCCATTGGCACCGAGGCATTGTCCGGTGAAGAATGTGGCGCCCGGGCCGGCGAGGAAGACCACCGCGGTCGCGATTTCTTCCGGCCGGCCAATCCGGCCGAGCGGGTGCATGGTCTCCTGGGCGCGCTGTCGCTCGGTGAGGCTGTCGAAGCCCAGCAGCGGCGTGTCGGTCGGCCCCGGCGCCACCGCGTTGACCAGGATGCGCGGCGCCAACTCCCGCGCCCAGGAACGGGTCAGGCCGAGCAAGGCGGCTTTCGTGGCGCAGTAGACGGAGGCGTCGGCGCGGCCGAGATAAGCGAGTTCGGAGACTATGTTGACGATACGGCCGCCGTTGGCGAGATGCGGCAGCGCCTCCCGCGTCACCAGGATGGCGCCGCGAACATTGACGGCGAACATGCGGTCCACGTGATCGGCCGAAATCCGCGCGAGCGGCGCTTCCTGAAGAATGCCGGCATTGTTGACCAGTATGTCGTAGCCGCCGAGCCTCCGAGCGCCCTCCGCGACGGCGCCCTTGATATCGGCCTCACTCGCCAAGTCGCAGGCGAGGACCGGCACGTCCTGCTCGGATGCCGCCAGATCCAGCCCTATGACCGTGGCGCCGGCTTCCTGCAGCGCCAATGCCGTCGCCCGGCCGATGCCGCCGGCGGCGCCGGTGACCAGGGCCCGTTTCCCATGCAATGCGGCTACCAAGGCACTTCTCCCCTGTCGACGCCGAGCGATTGGCCGGTGATGTTGCCGGCAAGGTCCGAGGCCAGGAACAGGTAGGTGCCGGCGACGTCGTCCGGCTCCATCA